>NZ_KV821981.1:44431-105401 GCF_001815785.1 Corynebacterium sp. HMSC056F09 | reverse complement strand
CGGCTCGGTCGGCTTGGTCGGGTCGTCCGTGGGTTCTTCGGTCGGTTCATCCGTTGGTTCGGTTGGTTCCGTCGGCTCAACTGGGCCACAGCCACAGTTATCGCTAACGACACCGATAACAGTCTTCACGTTGAAGACATCACCGTTCTTCGTGGTCACCTTGACCGGAATCTCCTTGATGGTGCCGCTTGGGGTATCAGCCGGCGGAGTAACCGTCAGCTCACCCGTGGACTCATCAATGGTCACGGTCCAACCAGCCGGAATCTCACCCAACTCGTAGGTGTTGCCCTCAGTGTGGCCGTAGTTGATTCCAACCTTCTTGGTATCGCCGGCCTTGATGACATCCGGGTTGTAGGTCGGTGCCGGGATCAGCTCGGGATCATCTGGTTCAGTCGGCTCGGTCGGCTCCGTGGGCTCATCCTGCGGGTCTTCCTTCACGATGAAGACAGCGTTGGTGACGTACGGCTTGCCGCCCTTCGGGGTCACCGTTACCGGAACCTCGATGTAGTCGCCGGACTTCGCCGTCGACGGTGCAGTTGCCGTCACCCGGCCGTTCTCGTCAACGGAGACGGTCCAGCCGTCCACGTCCGATGGCACCTCATAGGTGTTGCCGTCCGTGTGCTTCTTTACGTCCTGAGACTCAGACTGGCCAGGCTTAACCAGCTCAACACCGTAGAAGGAGCGCTCCAGTTCCGGATCCGGGTACGGGGCCGGCTCCTTCTCCGTCACCGTCGTGGTGGTGTTGCTGGTCTCGGTAACCTTCTCCGTCGTGGTGACCTTAGAGGTCTCCGTGACGGCCTTGGTACCGATGCGCAGCTTGCGTGGCGTCGGTTCCTTGGTCACATTCTCGTTGGTCTCCGGGCCACCGACAGGAACACCGTTCTCCAGCTTCCAGACCTTGGTGATCTCCTTCTCTCCGAAGGAACCAGGTTGCTCCTCAACGACCTTTCCAGCCTCGAGGTTCGGGTCAGTCTCAACGAGAGTATCGAACGGGATGCTCTCCTTGTGCTTATCGGTCAGCTCAGTCTGCGTCGGGGCAGACCCGACCTCGATGATGCGCTTGGTCGGCTCGCTGACGACCTCCGTGGAATCTTCAGTAGTGATTTCACCATTCTCAGACTTCACGTTGACGGTGTGCTTGATCGCGCCCGGCTTTCCTTCTTGGACGACCTTGGTCTCACCCGGCTTGAGTTCAGGGTTAACCCGAACCTCAACTTCGAATGGGGTGTTTTCGGTCCACTCGATGGTCTTGGACGTGGTCTTGCCCTTAGTGCCGACCTTGATGATCTTCTTGACAGGCTCGGTCACGCGCTCGGTCTTGGTCTCGGTACCGACAACATTCGAGTTCTCAATCTTCTGAGTCGTCGTTACCTTGTCCTTGCCCGGCTTACCTTCTTGAACCGTTTCCTGGGTGCCGGCCTCCATGGTGTCGTCGAACTGAATCTCGGTTTCGAATGGAACGTCAACCTCGGTCACTGTCTCATGAGAGCCCTCGGTCTTGGTACCCACACGAATCTCGGCCGCAACCGGCTCCTTGGTGCGCTCAGTCGTCACGGTCGGCTCGCCGAAAGGCTTGCCATCCACGATCTTCTGAGTAGAGGTCTCGACATCAGTGCCGAGCTCACCCTGCTTGTCGACGACCTGCTTGCCTGCCTCCAAGTTCGGGTCCGCGGTAATCTTCGTCTCGAACGGCACCGGCTTCTCAGTCTTGGTTACCACAGAGGTGTCTTCAGCCTTCGGGCCGTACTCGACGATGCGCTCGACAGGTTCAGTGCGGGCCTTGACTTCCTTAACCTGTGCTTCACCGTTGGTGCTGGTAAAGACTGCAGCATAGGAAGCCTCGCCGTTCTTGCCTTCCTGAACCACCCTAGTCTCACCCGGAGCGAGGTCAGGGTTCGGACGCAGAGTCGTGCCGAATGGAATCGGCTCCTTCCACTCGACCGTATCGGTCGCAGTGGCCTGCTTGGTACCAACGGTGATGACCTCGTCGACAGGCTGCTTCGTGATCTCTTCAGAGACCGTCGGCTCACTGTCCGGGTTCGAGTTGGTGATGTTGCGCTTGATCGTCACCGTCTTCTCACCCGGAACACCTGGCGTCGTCACCTTGGACTCACCAGCAGGCATGTTCGGGTCGTACTTGATGACGACCTTGAACGGAGCTTCCGTCTTGAAGGTTTCGACGTTCTCACCAGTGGTCTTGCCACCAACGCGGATGATCTGCTTGACCGGAGCCTTAGTCCGTTCCTTGGTGACTACCGGATCACCGGAAGGTATTCCGTCGACAAGCTTCTGCTTAGTCGTAACGGTCTCTTCGCCTTCTTCACCCTTCTGTTTAACGACCTGCTCGCCAGCCTTAAGAGTGTCGTCATAAATGATCTCAGTCTCGAACGGGATGCGGTTCTTGTCAGTGAAAACCAGTTCCTGATCCTCAAGGCGCGGGCCGTACTCCACAATGCGTGGCTTCGGATCCTTGGTCACGGTATCCGACGTGGTCTTCACCGTTGGAACACCGCCCGGCTCAAGGGTGGCGTCGAATTTCGCAGTGATGGTGCGCTCGCCAGCTTCGCCCTCCTGAACAACCTTCACCTCACCCGGCTTGAGTGCCGAGTTCGGACGCATGATGGTGTCGAAACCAGTAGACATCTTCCAAGTCATTTCATCGGTAGCCTTTGCAGGCTTGGTACCAATGACGACGACCTCATTGACCGGAGCCTTGGTCTGCGACCACTTGCCCTTTCGGTCCTGTACCTCTGTGCCTGGAACACCTTCGGTTTCGACCTTGTAGGTGCCCTGCGGGACGGTGTCATCGAACTTGTACTCAACATCGAACGGCACCTCGCGCGTCGGGGCATCCTGGATGTTGATCGGTGCATAAATCCGATCGGTGGAACCGTCGGAGTAGGTAACCGTGACCGGAACCTTGATAGAGTCACCCGGCTTCGCGGTCTTAGGTGCAGTAGCAATTACGTTGCCCTTGTCATCCAGGCCGACCAGCCAATTGCCGTTGGCCGTCGTAACCGTGTACGTCGGATTACCAAACTCGTTTTTATCCCCGGTTGCAGTGTAGCCATCAGCCGGAGTGATCTTGTACGGCTGATCCGGCGCCACGGTAATACCTTCAGGCAGATCAATCGTAAGCGGTGCGGTAACCGTCTCACCAGGGAACGTAGTCTCCGGCGGGTAGGTTGGATCGACCTCGAAGTTCTGAGTCAAGTTCACCACAGTGGTTACTGGAGTCTCGTCGGTCGAACCATCGGGGTACGTCACCGTGACGTTGTGTACGTGCTTGTCACCCGGCTTAGAGTCAGCGGGCGGGGTTACGGAAACCTCACCGGTCTTCGGATCGATCTTGTAGGTCCACCCGTCAACGGTGTCCTCAGTTTTCGGCTTGTCGCCGTCCAAGCCGAAGGAGAAGGTCGTACCGTTCGGCGCACCGTCCCGGTTAACGGAACGCTTCACCTCGGTGCCTGGCTTGGTTGATTCGACCGGGTATGTAGGCTCGCTGATGTCCTTCTGGTTCTCCTTCACATTGAACGGTGCATAGACCGTGTCGGTGGAGCCGTCATAGTAAGTGACGGTAACAGGGATACTCACGCCGTCACCAGGTCGAGCGTCCTTCGGTGCGGTGGCGGTGACGACACCGTTTTTGTCGACGCTGACCTTCCATCCATTGAAGTCTGAGGGCACCTGGAAACGCTTCGAAGGATCCTTAGCGAGGTCGCGTTCAGGAATCCTCGTTACTTCCGTAATCTCGGACTTAATTGTTCCACCAGGCGTGGTGTTTTGCAGCAAGTACTGTGCCTCATAGACCTGCCGTACTTCCGCCTTAACGACGACTGTGGCAATCGTCTTATCAGTCGAACCGTCTTTGTATGTGACACGAACAGGGATATCCGCAGAGGTTCCAGGCAGAGCAAACTTGCTGATCGGAGTGGTGATGACACCCGTAACCGGGTCAATCTTCACATCTTCCCATTTCAGGTTGCGGGGTGGATCAATATAATCCGGGTCATTCGGATCCGTAATAATGGAAAACTTCGGTTCAGCAGCATCGTACAGGTTAGTACGATCCACCTGGCTAACCACTAATGTACCGGGTTGACCACTAACCGTCGGATACAAGGGGTCATTCGTACGCGCGTAGGCATCGATGACCGTAAACTCTGCCGGAACAGTAGCGGTGGAACCATCCGGGTAGGTTACTTCTACATTGACGGTGACAGTCGTACCATTCTCCACTGTCGCATTCGGGGTTGCGGTAACCGTACCCTTCTCATCAATGCCGAACTCCCAGTCCTGCGGCAAGTTATCAGGCAACTTGTACTTAGCGAGCTTCGGATCGGACAACATCGTATCGATATCCGAAGTCACCTTCTCCCCTGCCTTAGTCACCTGCGCAGGGTAGGAAGCGAAGTCCTTGCCGGTGCCATCACCAATAACGTTGATGGTTCCGGTCACCACCTGTGGGGTAGCGCCCGTAGCGTAGTAAGCCTTCACTGGGATGGTTAGTCGCGCGCCAGGTATAGCTGTTTCCGGAATCGTCGACGTCAGCTCACCAGTCTTTTCGTCAATAGTGACTGTCCAGTCACCATACTTGTACTCCAAAGAACCGTCTGGGAAAGTATAGCGATTGGGCTTCTCGTCATCGGCGCGACCGCCCAAGCCAATCTCCGGCAAGGTCGGCTGAAGCGTAACCGTTTCATTTACGTGGCCGGATTCCGCAGTGTAGTCCGGAACCTTGATCGCATTGACGATCTGGAAGGGAACCTCAACGGTATCGGTCGTCCCATCTGGGTAGGTAGCGATAACCCTCGGCAAAATCTTGGTGTTGTTCGCAGCAGCTTCCGGCGACGTCGCCTTGACCTTTACAGTTCCGTCATCATCGACCTTTACTATCCATCCGTCCGGAACGGACGTAGGGTCAACATCAAAAGACTTGGGCCAGACTGGGTCGTATCCCTCAAAGCTGGGCTTTAAATCAAGCTCTGAAACGAGTACTTTTCCAGCTGGGCCCTCAACTGTTCCCCTGACAGCTAATTCCGTAACCTGAGTATCGTTCGGGTCGATGACAGCGAGCAGCGGAATAATATCTTGCGAGCCATTGGAATAGGTGACGATAACACGAGGCTGAGCAAACGTGCCCGGCATCGGATTGGCTGGGGTCGTGACCGTGACGTCATAGGTGTTTGGATCTAGCTTGGCGTCCCAACCCCTATAAACGTAGCGCTTATCAAGTTTAACCTCGGCTTCAACGCCGCCATCCTCACGTCTTCTCACCAGGTCAGCGATCTTGTCACCGACCTGCTTATACGTAAGGGTCTGGGGCCCACTGACAACCGTATTCGAAGTCTTATCAACACCAGAGGTCACTGATTGCTGGACTGGAGAATACTCCGGATCGTGGAACTGGGTGTCGTCGAAGCTCCACTGATAGTTGCTCACTACGTTGGCCTTATTGTAGCGAGAAAGCGAATTAGAGCTATCAAAAGCACTACCTTCGCCGTAATTATTCGTCTCAGCGGCAGCTTGAAGCTGCTCCACAGAACGCGGCTTTGCCAACACGCTAAACCGCATGCCCTGCTGTTGACTCAGCTTCGTGCCCTTGTACTCCGGCATGGTGTAGAAGATATCGCCGGTAGTCTGATCAATACGCAGGCTCGACGTGCCGCCACCGGAAGCAGCGGTGTCGCTCGTTCCGATGAAGCTACCCTGGGCGTCGTAGGCCTCCACAACCATGCGGGACAGGGAATCATCCACGCCCCCGTCTTTAATCGCTGGAACGTTAATCTTGCCGACCTTGAGCTCTTCGCCCGGCCTGATCACCAGCTTTTCTTGGTTCTCCCATGACACTGTAATCGGGTTACATTCGATATTCTCGCTCGGCCACGGGTTCACCACGGCCGAAAAGGATGCACTGTCTCCCTGGGTGGCAAACGGACCGGAGGTTCGGTCAGTCTTATAGTTACCCTGCCAGGCGTAGCGTACCGGGTTCGCGGCAGTGGCCTCAGCGAACTGCTTGACTTCCGCATCGGTCAGTTCCGCGACAAGGTTCAGGTTTCGCTGTCGCCCAGAGCCATCAATCTTGAGGAATTCGTCGGCCTTGTGTGTGACTACCTTGTCAACAAAGGTCTGGCCCGCGTCCGTAGCGGGAATTTGAGCTACATCGAGGTACCCACCCATAAGGCCTGAATTGGTAAAGGCCCAATCAGCGAATGTGCGGTCCTTCGAGTTGTCAAAGGAGACGCTCAATCCCCAGGCTTTCTTGTTGGGGCTGGACGCAGACGGCTCAGAGGTATACCAGCTGAAACCAGCCTGGCTACCATTCTCAGCCTTTCCCGAGACAACACACGAACCGGCCGGCAGGTCGGAGGCCTTCTGGGCATCCTGCTCCACCGCTCCCGACTTGTCGCGGATGCCGCCGCTCAGGGCGGCGGCGGCTTCGGGGACGACAGTATTAAAAGAGGTGATGCTGAGGCCGCTCAGCGCGAGTGTAATAGCAGAAAGTGCTGCTACTCCTTTACGGGAAGAGGGCCGACGGGCCGAGCCACTTCGTGGTGCATTCATTCCTTAGGTCCTTTCAAATGCAGTACCCTGCCCCACCCCACAGTGCGGAAACCCGAAAGCCGCGGCGGCTTCTCAAGGTATTTCCTCACAAATTCGTTTAAGGATTGACAGGAAATAGGCAGGTGAACTCTAAAAATTGTATCCTCCTATACATAAACCCGCAAGAAAAACAGGGTTTTACCTGGAATCTTTAACAATAAGTACACAAGCGCGAGGGAACTATAGATTTCCTGGAATCGACCACTCTGTGAGATACTGATCGTTTTCCACACGTAGGGAGTGGGGCGGTGCGGCGAGACGTCGCCAAGCAGGGCGTGTCCAGCGCCGTTTTATACAGTCCTAGGTTGTTCCCCCAGGCGCCGAGGACTGCGCCCCCTAGCTTGTATCTCCTAGGATTCCTCGTGGACCAAATCCGAGCCGCCGGAAGAGTTGGAGTCACCTTCCTCGTTGAGGTTCTGCATGAGGTTGGCCTCCATCCAGGCGCGCACGGTCTCTTCAAAATCCTCGGAGTCGTCTACTTCCTGCACCACTTCATCGAGGTCCTGCGCGGTGAGGAACTTGGTAAAGGAGGCAACTTCCAGCTTTTCATCGCGGTTGAATAGCCCGTCTTGGTAGACCACAACGTAATTCTGTGGAAGCTCCGGCTTTGACTTGGGGCAGCCTTCGGCACCGGCGGGCTCCACCACGGAGACCTCCGGGGGCAGCGAGGCCATGAGCGCGACGTGGGTGCGCTCCAAAAAGTCCACGTCCTTGGTGCCCTCTTCCTTGGCAGCCACGTAGTCCTTGGAAATCGCGCGGGCTTCCTCCGGGTTGTAGACGCTTAAGAATTCACCCGTGCAGCCCACGAAGAAGTTGCCGTTAGTGCTGACCCCGCTGATGTGCTCCCCTCCTTGACGCACCAGCTTTGGCTTCTGAGAAACGGTAGCCGCGCGTCCCTCATCGCGCAGGGTCTGGCGGTAGATCTCCGCCAGCACGCGCTGCTCATGGGATGTCGGGTCAATCATGATGGTGATAGGCGCCGAGTTCACTGGGTTCGGATCCGGCTTGGGTTCATACCCGGAGCAGGCGCTTAACGACGCCCCCGCAACCCCCACCAAGGCCACCCCAACAACGCGGGCGAAGGTGCGGGAACGTGCAATAAGGCGGGGCATCAGAATCAGGCGCATTCTTTCTATTCAACCGGACATGCAGCGCACATGTCGCTGTTCTTCAGGGTTCTCAGTCCGCAGCGCTGGGCCGCGGCATCTGGCTGAATTTTACACACCCCGCTGGCCAGACGGCGGTGTGGCTCTCCCCGATAGCAAGTGACTAGACTAATGCGCGTTATGACTAGCGCTATTACTGAATCTTCCGTTCGCGACGCGCTCACCCGCGTCGATGACCCAGAAATCGGACGCCCCATCACGGAGCTCGGCATGGTGAAGTCCGTAGCCGTCAACGGTCCGGACGTGGACATCGAGCTTTATCTCACCATCGCCGGCTGCCCGATGAAGGGCACCATCGAGTCCAATACCCGCGCGGCCGTGGCGGAGATCGACGGTGTCGGCAACATCAGCATCTCCATGACTCCGATGAGCGACGAGCAGCGTAAAGAGCTCAAGCAGAAGCTGCGCGGCGGGCAAGCCGAGCCGGAGATCCCCTTTGCCAAGCCCGAGTCCACCACCCGCGTGTTCGCGGTGGCCTCCGGCAAGGGAGGCGTGGGCAAGTCCTCCGTCACGGTGAACCTGGCCGCTGCCTTGGTCAACAAGGGGCTCAAGGTGGGCATCGTGGACGCCGATATTTACGGCCACTCCGTGCCCAGCCTGCTGGGTTCCACGGCGGGCCCCACAGTGCTTGACGACGAAATGCTGCTTCCCCCCATCTCCCACGGCATCAAGCACATTTCTATTGGCCAATTCGTGGAGGGCAACGCGCCGGTGGTCTGGCGCGGGCCGATGCTCCACCGCGCCCTCCAGCAATTCCTCGCGGACGTCTTCTGGGGCGACCTCGACGTGCTCCTGCTGGACCTGCCGCCGGGTACCGGCGACGTTGCCCTGTCGGTGGCCCAGCTCATCCCCAATGCGGAGCTGCTGATTGTGACCACCCCGCAGGCGGCTGCGGCCGAGGTGGCCGAGCGCGCCGGTTCCATCTCGCAGCAAACGCGCCAGCGCGTGGCCGGCGTGATTGAGAACATGGGTGCGATGGTCATGCCGGATGGCTCCACCATGGATATCTTCGGCTCCGGCGGCGGCAGCGTGGTGGCCGAGCGCCTCAGCGTGCTGCTGGGCCACGAGGTTCCTTTGCTCTCCAGCATCCCGCTCGATCCGAGCCTGCGCGCGGCTGGCGATGCCGGAACGCCCATCGTTATTTCCGCGCCCGACTCCCCCGCTGCCCAAGCCATTAACAAGGTGGCCGATTCCATTGCCGTGCGCTCCGATTCCCTCGTGGGCAAGAAGCTCGGCTTGGGTGTTACCCGCAAGAGCTAAAAGCCCTTAGGTGACGTCCTCCCAGGAGGAGCTGCCCTCGCCGGTGGATGCATTTCCGCCGCGCGGGGGCTGTGTCGTTTTAGCCGCCTTCTCCCCCGCCGGCTGCTGTGCTCCGGCGTTCAGGTCCGGATAGACCTGCGAATAATCGAAGGTCGGTCGGCCAGTGTTCTGCTCCGGCGCTGGCTGTGCCGGTCCCTGCTGGTTATGCGCGGGTTGGTTGTTTACTTCCGCGTCATGCTCATACGGGCTGGTGCTCTTCTTGATGTCCTCTGCCATCTTCTTCGGGTTGAAGTCGTCCCAGGCGGAATCGTCGCCGTCGAAAAGCGCCTTGGTGATCACCCCGCGCGGCCCCATGCGCGTCCACTCCGCCGCCTGACTCAGCGGTACGCGAAGATCATCGAACTCCGCGCCGAGACCGCTCATCTCACCGTTGAGCTCCGCCTTGGCATTCGCAATGGCCTTGCGCGCGGCGTAGATAGCCGCGCGGACGTCCATGATCACGCCGGGCAGGCGCTCGGGGCCGATGATCACCAGACCCAGCAGCACGATGACGAGGATCTCTACCCATCCAATTGAGGAAAACACGAAACTATCTTAACTACTTCGCTAGTGATGACAGGGCGACGGGCGCGCGGAAGGCTTCGGTCTCTTGTTAGCCCCGCTGGTTGTGCCGGATGGCGCGCACAACCATCTCCACCTTGTCCAGGAAATCCTGACGTGGCTGGTGCGCAGGCGCTTCCGCATCCGGCCCGGGCCCTACGCCCTGATGGGCGATGCCAGCAAGCTTCGCCATCAGGGAATCAGGAGCCTTGACATGGGATTCCACGCTGCATTCACGAACCCACTCGGCGGCGTTGCGCTGGTGGTGGATTTCTGCCCGGCATTCCGGGCAGTGCACGAGGTGGATGCGTACGCGGTGGGCATATTTGGCTGGCATCTCGCCGTCGACGAAAGCGACGACCGCCTCGGGCCCCAAATGGCCGATAGTATCTGCCCGCTGAGCGCGGGCCTTTGCCTTATCGCGGACTTTGGCTTGGGCCTCGGTGAAGAACCCGGACAGACTCAGGGACTGGCCGTCGCTGCTATGTCCTTCTTCTTTCACCTCAACGTCACCTCACCTCAGTGCGCGCTCCTCTGCCCTAGGCGGCAGAATTCTCGCGGTCTCAGACTTAAACGCTGCCCAGTCTAGCGCGTACGCAGCAGGCTGCGGGTGTCTGCGTTGCTCTCGGCTTCCTTCTCCAGAGCGGCACGCAGCTGGGAGCGGCCGCGGTGGATGCGGGAGCGCACGGTGCCCATCTTGACGCCGAGGGTTTCGGCGATTTCGTCGTAGCTCATGCCCACGACATCACAGAGAACCACGGCCACGCGGAAATCCGGTGCGAGGTTATCGAGCGCGGACTGCAGCGCCGGATCCAGGTTAGCTACCGAATAGGCCTGCTCCGGGGTCATGTCGGTTCCGGGGACGCGCTCATAATCCTCCGGCAGGGCCTCCATGCGGATCTTGGAGCGGTGGCGGACCATGTCCAGGAAGAGGTTGGTGGTGATGCGGTGCAGCCAGCCCCCAAAGGTTCCCGCTTGGTACTTATCCAAGGAGCGGAAGACGCGCATGAAGGTCTCTTGGGTGAGGTCTTCGGCATCGTGCTGGTTGCCGGAAAGGCGGTAAGCCAAGCGGTAGACATCATCGGCGTGCTCAGCCACGAGTTCGCCCCAGGAAGGCATATCGGCTTGGCCGGCGTCGAACGCAGCGGTTCCGGTCAACTTCTCAGTTTCAGCGCTGGCATCATGGCTGCCAGTGGCGGAGGAATCGGTGGAACGGTGAGCGTGCTCAAACTCGCGCTGCTGTGTGGTCATGCCGAATATCTTTCTATAGTGCGCGTCGAAACTCCAGCCACGGCCCTGTGAGCAGCCTGTGAATCCGTCACAACGCTTACATGCGCTTCTTGCGTCACACGGGCCAGCGAGTTACGGGCGATTCTCAACACGCAACCTCGGTGATTTCACTATGGTTTTCTTTTGTGACTACTACGGCTTATGACGCAATGCGAACCTACATCGAATCCACCAGCGAGGTCTCCGAGGTTCTCGCCGGCGCTCGCGCCCACGCGGAGGAGTATGGCCTGCCAGCACCGGATGAGGCAACCGGCCAGTTGCTCACCACACTCGCGGCGGTTTCATCCGGCACCACCTCGCGGCCGCAGGCGGTGGCGATTACTCCCGCAGCATCCGTCGTGGGCCTCTATCTGCTTGCCGGCATGCCAGAGAACGGAATCCTCACCTGCATCGATCCGGAGGCAGAGCACCAAGCCAGCGCCAAGCGAACCTTCCGCGAGGCCGGCTACTCCCCCAGCCGCGGCCGTTTCTTACCCTCGCGCCCCCTCGACATCATGGGCCGTCTGGCTAATGACACCTACCAGGTGATCTACGCCGAGGTCCCCGCGCTCGACATGCCTGCGCTGCTCAAGGCCGCCTGGCCGCTGCTGCACCAGCACGGCACTTTGGTGCTGGCCAATGCGCTTCTCGACGGCACCGTGGCCGACCCCTCCCGCACCGACCGCGACACCGCCGCTGCCCGCGAGGCCGACGAGGTTGCCCGCTCCCTCGAGGGCGCGGCCGTGACGCGCCTGCCCTACGGCGCGGGCCTGACGCTCATTACCAAGCTGTAGCCGCCTTCTGAAACTGCCCGATCTGCCAAAACCATCGCCCGTTTTTCGATCGGCACGGAGACTTTCGTCATTTAGGGCACCATTGGTTTAGCCACTGATACGTCTCCGAGCAAACCCCGCCCTGTGGCGCCGGTGTCCTTCTTTGCGCCCACTTTTACTCCTTCTCCGTTCCCACCCCCGCCCTTCGCGCTCACCGTGGGGCTTCGCCAAGCGGCCTGCGCGCGCTCGGTGAGCGCGAAGGGTGTGTTGGTGCAAGGTGTGGTTGTGCCGCGCGTGATGTTGCAGGGTGTGGTTGTGCCGCGCGTGTTGTTGCAGGGTGTGCTGTTGCAAGGGTGTGTTGTCGCGCAGGCTCCTGAAGCAGCCTGGGACTCGTCGGCGCCATCAAAGCCACGAAAATCGGGCGTGGAGTGGACTTCAATCCACCCGCACGCCCGCTTAAACTACTGTGCTGTCTCGCGGCTTAGACCTTTACGTTCTTACCCACGACGACCACGCCACCTTCGGAAACCTTGAAGCGCTCCTCATCGCGCTCGCGGTCCACGCCGATGATCGCACCATCGCTGACCACCACGTTCTTGTCCAGGATGGCGTGGCGGACCACCGCGCCGCGTCCAATGCGCACGCCCGGCAGGATGACGGAGCCTTCCACCGTCGCGCCATCGGCCACGTGCACGTCCGAGGAGAGCACAGAGTTGCGCACCGTACCGCCGGAGACAATGCAGCCCGGAGCCACCATCGAGGACTGCGCGATACCGTTCTGCACGAACTTCGCCGGCGGGAAGTTCGAGTCATCCGTGGAGTGAATCGGCCACGAACGGTTGTACAAGTTGAAAATGGGGTGCACAGAAATCATGTCCATGTGCGCCTCATAGAAGGAGTCGATGGTACCGACATCGCGCCAATAGCCATGGTCACGCTCCGTGGAGCCGGGCACCTCATTTGCCATGAAGTCGTAGACGTGTGCCTGCTCGCGCTTCACGAAATAAGGAATGATGTTTCCGCCCATATCATGCGCGGAGTCCTCATTCTTTTCGTCTTCCAGCAAAGCGTCAATAAGCGCCTGCGTGGTGAAGACGTAGTTGCCCATGGAGGCGTAGGTCATGTTCGGATCATCCGGGGTGGCCGGGGGATTCGCAGGCTTCTCGACGAACTCCGTAATCGTGCCCATCCCATCCGCCTGGATGCAGCCAAAGGCAGAAGCCTCCGAGCGCGGGACGCGGATGCCTGCCACTGAACAGTCCAGACCAGTCGCGATGTGCTCCTCCACCATCTGGGCCGGGTCCATGCGGTAGACGTGGTCGGCGCCGAAGACGATCACGTAATCCGGCTTCTCGTCATAAATCAGGTTCAGCGACTGCAAGATGGCATCGGCCGAACCGTTGTACCAACGCTTACCGCGGCGCTGCTGGGCTGGCACGGAAGCGATGTACTGCGGGGTCGGCCCAGACAGGTTCCATGCCTGGGAAATGTGGCGGTCCAAGGAGTGGGACTTGTACTGGGTCAGCACCGCAATCTTGAGGTATCCGGCGTTAACGAGGTTGGACAGCACGAAGTCGATCAGGCGGTAGGAACCACCGAAAGGAACGGCGGGCTTAGCGCGGTCTTCCGTCAGCGGAAAGAGGCGCTTTCCCTCGCCGCCGGCAAGGACAATGGCAAGGACATTAGGAAGGCTTCTCACACCACCCAACTTATAGACATTTTCCGCATCGTGCAGTAGAAGTTTGCGTGATTTTACCCCCTTTAACCTCCCTCACCCCGCTTGCATGCTTCCTTCGTGTTTGCGTCCCAAAGCCGCTGCGCGCCGCGCCCGAGGCGCGCGATAGGAAGGTTTAGCGCGCGCTGCGGAATGTCCGTATTCTGGCGAGTATGAGAGCCGGAATTTTTTCTAAGGAGTATCCGCCTGAGATTTACGGTGGAGCTGGCGTCCATGTTGCAGAGCTCACCCGTTTCATGCGCGAGATCATCGATGTCTCCGTCCATTGCATGGGGTCTGAGCGTGACGAGAAAGACGTCTTTGTCCATGGCGTTGACCCCGCATTGAAGGATGCTAACGCCGCGCTGCAGACACTGTCTACGGGTCTGCGCATGACCAACGCCGCCTCCGATATCGATGTGGCTCACTCCCACACGTGGTACACGGGCCTTGGCGGGCACCTCGCCAGCCGCTTGTACGACATCCCCCACGTGGTTACCGCGCACTCCCTCGAGCCGCACCGCCCGTGGAAGCGCGAGCAGCTGGGCGGCGGTTACGAGGTCTCCTCTTGGTCAGAGAAGAACGCGATGGAATACGCCGACGCCGTCATCGCCGTATCGGCCGGCATGAAAGATTCCATCTTGGATGCCTACCCCCGCATCGACGCCGATAAGGTGCATGTGGTCCTCAACGGCATCGATACGCAGGTGTGGCAGCCGGGTGAGTCGGCGGTGCTGGATAAGCTGGGCGTCGATAAGCAGCGCCCCATCGCCGCCTTCGTCGGCCGCATCACCCGACAGAAGGGCGTCAAGCACCTGCTCAAGGCGGCTCAGAGCTTTGACGAAGACATTCAGCTCGTGCTGTGTGCGGGCGCGCCGGATACGCCGGAGATTGCGGCGGAGACTGAAGCCCTCGTGGAGGAGCTGCGCTCGCAGCGCGATGGTGTGTTCTGGGTTAAGGACATGCTGTCCCGCGAGGAGATTAAGCAGGTCTATTCCGGTGCCGATGTGTTCGTCTGTCCGTCGATCTATGAGCCGCTGGGCATTGTTAACCTCGAAGCCATGGCGTGCGGCACCGCGGTCGTAGCCTCCAATGTGGGTGGCATCCCAGAGGTCGTCGTGGATGGTGAGACCGGCGTTTTGGTCAATTATGACGCCGCCGATGAGACTACTTTTGAGGCCGACCTCGCCGCCGCCGTGAATCGGGTTGCGGCGGACAAGGAACTGACGCAGCGCTTTGGTAGCGCCGGTCGCCAGCGCGCCATGGATGACTTCTCGTGGGCCACCATCGCGCAGCAGACCGTGGACATTTACCGTTCGTTGATGTAGGAAGGACTGCCGTGACTCTTAACGAACCGCCTCATCGCCCAGAACTTCATTTCGTTCCCGATACCGGGTTGCTCGACGCCCCCGCGGGAATCGTCCGCGACGGTAACACGTGGCACCTGTTCCACCAATACCGGACTGCGGCTGACCAGCCCGCACGCTGGGGCCATTCCACGTCCGAAGAAACAGCTTTTGAGTGGCTGGACTGCGACGACGTCCTCGCCCCCGTAGGCGGAGAGCTGTCGCTGCGTGCTGGCTCCGTCGCGGAGGGCCAGGACGCCCTCAACTTGTATTTCACCTCGGTGACTTCGGTGGGCACGAGCGTGCGTCTGGCACGCTACACCGACTACGCCGATGAATGCGTCGTCTCCGATGACCCTTCGGCGCTCGACCCGGATGTTGTCCGCTTCGGCGAAGCTGTCGGTGCCAGCACCAATTACGACCGCTTCCGCTCTCCCTCCGTGGTCCCGGATTGGGCTAAGGAGGACCGCGAGGAAGGCCACGATGGCTGGCTCATGCTGGCCCTGACCGGGCACTCCGACGCGCCGGTGCCGGTGATTCTGGATAGCCCCAACGGCGAAGCATGGACGCTGCTCGGACCGTTGAGCTTCGATGGTGATCCTGGCTTCGAGGACGGCGAGGTTCCGGCCACCTCCCCCATCCCGCCGGTGGTCTCGCCGCGTTTGGTGCGCCTGCGCGACGAGGTCGATAGGGAAATCTACGATGTGCTCTTCGTGACACTAGAGCGCGAGGGCCGTGATGTTTCCGGCTACATCGTGGGCCGCCTTGATGGCACCGTGTTCACCGTGGCGAAAGGTTTCCAGCGCGTGGACTTTGGCCACGATTTCTCCCGCCCGCGCAACACCAACACCACGACCGGAACGATTCCGCAAGAGCGCCGCTACGACCGTGCGGTCATCCTCGGTCTGCTCAACGGCAACGGTCGCGGTGACGACGCCACCAAGCACCCATCCTGGGAGGCGGAGGGCTGGGCCAATAGCCTGTCGCTGCCCCGTGCGGTCACGCTGCAGGGCGGTGTGCTGTACCAGACCCCGGCGGAGGGTCTGCCGGATGCGGTGAAGCTCTCCGATTATGCCCAATCCTGGACTGGTGTTTTGGAGGTTCCGGAAGGCTCCGCCGTGACCGTCACGCTGAAGGACGGTAACGGTGATGCCGCCGCGGTCATCCGCCACACCGGCTCCGAGATCAGCCTGGATCGCTCCATGTCGAAGGCCTTTGATCACTACTTCAAGGACTCTGCTCCTGCGGTGACCCAGCTGGCTGAGGGCGATTCGGACACGCTCACCGTCATCCAGGACGGCGCTAGCGTTGAGGTGTTTGTGGATGGCGGCTTGGTGGCCATGAGCTCCCGCGTCTACTTCGAGGGCGGGTGCTCTGCCATCGAAGTCAGCACGGAGGGCGAGGCTGTCATTGAGCAGTCGTGGAGCCGAAAGGGCACCAAGCGCTCTTAATCGCATCGCGCGTGTGCTGAACCATAAGAAGGAGGACCGGGATGACTCGGTCCTCTTTTTAATGCGCTCCCCTACCCTTCGCGCTCACCATGGACACCAAACAACCACCGCGGGCGCTGCCGGTGAGCGCGAAGGGAGATTGAGGCGGAGGTCGATGCAGATGCCTTCGAGCGCCAGCGGGACCACGCAGCCTGCGCGCATCACTAAGCCAAGTCAAATCTCATCCCCGCCCTTCGCGCTCACCATGGACACCAAACAACCACCGCGGGCGCGGCCGGTGAGCGCGAAGGGAGATTAGCGAGGATGCCCTCGAGCGCCAGCGGAGCCACGCAGCTGACGCGCGTCACTCAGCCAGGCCGAGCCTCACCCCGCCCTTCGCGCTCACCGTGGACTTCAGACAACCATCGCGGGCGCTGCCAGTGAGCGCGAAGGGAGGTTTGGTAGCCGCGCGGCGTCAAGGCCTGGCCAGGGATGTAGCCATGAAGCGCTGCGGCCGGGCCGCGAATGCATTTATGAGAAGCGCTGCCGCTGGGCCAGGAAAGTAGCCGTGAAGCGTCAAGGATGCGGCCCGAGATTAAAGCCGCCTATTAAGCAGAGCGCAGGCGGTCCAGACGAGCATGCGCCGTCACGGTCAAGGTTTGCGGCAGAGAGGCCATACGCTCGGCCAGCTCTTCCGGGCTGATGTGGCGCGCCGAGGGGCTCATTCCCACCTGCGCGGCGATAGAAGCCTTATCCAAGACAATGGGGAAGGAAATATCGACCGGGTCGGCCGCCTGCTCAAGGAAACCTTCCGCCTGCGCGTAGAGGCGCTCCACCTTTCCTTCCTCGACGCCGAGGATGCCCAACGGCTCCCGCAGCTCATCGAGGTGGCCAGCCTGCGGAGTCAGCACAATGACCTCCCCGCCGGGGGCGAGCACGCGCTGGAATTCCGCCGGGTTGCGCGGAGCGAAGACGACCGAGATGGCGTGAATCGAATCATCCTTCAGCGGCAGACGCTCCCACACATCCGCGACCACGGCACCGACGCGCTCGTGCGACTTGGCCAGGTGCTTGGCCGCATGCGTAGAGATATCCAAGCCCACGCCGCGAGCGCCCTCAATCGAATCGAGCGTGTGGGCAAGGTAGTAACCCGTGCCCGCGCCCACCTCAAGGAGCGCGGGGGCGGTGTCCACATCCAGGCCTGCTACGTGCTCAGCCGCATCCTGGGTTTCCAAAGAGTCCTGGACCGCGCCGGTCACTGCCTCCACGAAGGGCGCGAAGTGCCCCATGGCCAGGTAGGTCTCGCGGGCGGTAACCATCGCGGCATCGTCGCCCTGATGTTTCAGGCCCGCGCCGGCTGCCAGCGTGACGTAGCCCTGCTTGGCCACGTCATAAGAATGGCCGGTCTCCGACACGAGGCGAGAAAAATCATCCGCGCCCTGCAGGGCGCTGCCATCGGCGGGATCGGCCAGAATATCGACGATATGTGAAAGCATGCTCCTAGACTAGCTAGAAACTGCTACGAGGAGTGAACCCAGCTCCGCTGCTTCTTCTTTACTGAGCTCAATGACAATGCGCCCACCCCCGTCAGAAGGAATGCGCATCACGATCTTGCGGGACTCCTCTACCGCTTCCATCTCTCCACCAGTGGTACGGGGCTTCATCGCTGCCATATTGAGTCTCCTTCGACTATTTTTAGAACGTCCTTCTAGTCTAGCTCTTTTTCGGCCGACAGCGGCAGGCTCGTTGCCACGCCCGCGGCGGAAGCCTCCGCAGAATCATCTGTAGAACCGTCAGAAGCCACCAGCTCAGCGCCCAAGCGGCGCTCCACGGCGGCCAGCAGGGCGTCCACTTGGTCCTGGCGGTAGCCGCGTGTCACGACGTCGAAACGCAGGTCGTCGAAGCGCCCCTCCTCAAGGGCGCGCAGATTCTCCTCGTTGGTATCCACGGCCGTATCGGGAGCCTCCATCACGGTCCCCCGACCCACGATGGTTCCCCACGCCCATGTGCCAATGATGACGAGGGCGATAAGGACGACGATAAGAAGAATCCAGGACATCATGCGCTAAATCTTACCCAGCAGCGGCGGACGTTGGGCAACGGGGCCAACCACGCCCGCGCGGGAGAGGATGGTGCGCGCGACAACATCGGCCATCGGGGCCAGCTCCTCAAGCGGCCGGTTGCGGTGGGCGCGGGTGCCCAGGTCCACCTCGGCGATGGCGTGGGGGCCATAGCGCTTGGCGACGTCTATCAGCAACCCCGCCTCCACCCCGTAGCCCGCCACAAAAGGCAGACCCAGGGCTGTCTCGCGGCGAATCGCGTACTCCCCGCCCAGAGGTTGATCGATGTGCGCGAGCTCGGGGAAGAACATGCGCAGCAGCGGCTTGGCGCTCAGCTCCGTAACTCGCCCGCCACCGGTGGGCTGGCCGTTCAGGCTGCGCGCGTAGCGCGCCTTGACCAGCTGCACGTGGGGATCCACGAAAGGCTCGGTCAGCGCGGTAACCATGCCGGGCGCAGCAGATTCTAAGTCCGCGTCGATGAACACGACCACCTCACCACGGGCCGCGGCCACCCCGCGCCACAGGGACTCACCCTTTCCCGGACGCGGTTCCTCGTCCAGCACCTCGCGCCAGTTGCACACCCGGGCACCCGCCGCGGCGGCCCGGGCGGCGGTCTCATCGGTGGAGTCGGCGTCGATGACGATGACCTCTAAAGGCTCATCCGCCAGGCAGGCGCGCACGACGTGCGCGACGGTGCGCTCCTCATTGAGCGCAGGGATGACAACGGAAACGCTCGGAAACATGGCTTAGGCTAGCCCCCGGGTCGTCGCCAAGGGCGCCATCTGCCCCTGGATGGCGGCGGTCATACGGATGACATCCAACGTCGGGCCCACCTCATGTACCCGAAACGCCGCCACGCCGCGCGCTGCCGACCACGCCGTTGCCGCCAGCGTGCCCGCGACGCGCTGGTCCACGGCGCGGTCGAGGGTCTCACCCACAAAGTCCTTGTTCGACAAGGCCATGAGCACTGGCCACCCCGTCGCCACGATCTCATCGATGCGCCGCAACAGTTCCAGGCCGTGAAAGGTGTTCTTGCCAAAATCGTGCGTGGGGTCGATGAACGTCAGCTCCTCCGGACAGCCGAGGTCGGCGGCGCGCTCAGCTAGCCGCGTGGTTTCCGCGATGACGTTGGCAACCACATCGTCGAAGTGCACGCGGTGCGGGCGGGTGCGCGGTGTGACACCACCGGTGTGCGAACACACGTAGCCGACCTTGTGGTGGCCAGCCACCTCGATGAGCTCAGGATCCCACCCAGCCCACGTGTCATTGACCAAGCTGGCACCAGCGGCGATAGCTTCCTCTGCGACCTCGGCGCGCCACGTGTCCACGGAGATCAGCGCCTCCGGGCGGCGACGGTGCAGCTCCGCGATAGTCGGCACGACGCGCTCGATTTCCTCGGCCGCGTCGACGTGCTCACCCGGGCCGGCCTTGACGCCGCCGATATCGATGATGGAGGCGCCGTCGTCAAGCGACTGCTCAGCACGCTGGATTGCGGGGTCGAGCTCGAAGGTGGCGCCCTTGTCGTAGAAGGAGTCCGGCGTGCGGTTCACAATCGCCATGACCCGTGCGAGGTGAGGAGCGGAGGTCACTTGTCTTCTTGCTCCCGCAGGCGCTTGTCCGACATGACCTTGTGCGCGGCCAGGATGTGAGCGACGGCTTCATCGATATCGTCGGTGACGAGGAAGAGATCGAGGTCCTCGGGGTTGATGAACCCACCCTCGGCCAGGGTCTTCTTCATCCATTCCACCAGGCCTGCCCAGTACTCGGTACCCATGAGGACGATGGGATAGTTGGTCACCTTGCCGGTTTGGACCATGCACATGACCTCGAAGAACTCATCCATGGTGCCCATGCCGCCGGGCAGGCAGATGAAGGCCTGGGAGTACTTGAGGAACATGGTCTTGCGGGCGAAGAAGTAGCGGAAGTTCAAGCCCAGATCCACGTAGGGGTTCAGGCCCTGCTCGTGCGGCAGCTCGATGCCCAGGCCCACGGACAGCCCGCCGGCCTCGTGCGCACCGCGGTTGGCTGCCTCCATGATGCCGGGGCCGCCGCCGGTGATGACGGCGTACCTGGCTTCTACCAGGCGGCGGCCCAAAGCCACGCCCAGCTGATAGTTCGGATCATCCTCCGGGGTGCGGGCAGAGCCGAAGACGGTCACGGCCTTGGGCAGCTTGGCCAGGGCGTCGAAGCCGTCCACGAATTCGCCCTGGATGCGCAGGACGCGCCACGGATCGGCGTGCTGCCATTCGTGATCTGCACCAGACTGCAGCAGGCGCTGATCAAAGGTGGAGGACTGCTCTCCGGCGGTGCGCACGAGAAGAGGTCCGCGCAGGGTGCGCAGTTGCTCAGGAGTCATGGTGGTGTTATCCCTTCAGGTAATTCAAGAGTGCGGTCGAGACTTCGGTGATCTGGGTGATGGGCACCTGCTCGTCCTTCTTGTGAGCAAAGCCCGGATCGCCGGGGCCGAAGTTAACGGCCGGGGTACCCATCTCGGAGAAACGGGCCACGTCGGTCCAGCCGTATTTTGCGCGGACGTTGCCGCCGACGGCGTCGACAAGCGCGCGTGCCGCTGGCTGCCCCAAACCGGGCAGGGCGGCCCCAGCGATGTCATCGACCTCCACGGTGGTGTTGTCGTGTTCGCCGAGGACCTCCATTAGGTGCGCCAGCGCCTCCTCGGAGCTGCGGTCGGGGGCGAAGCGGAAGTTGACGAACATCCAGGCCTCATCCGGAATGGTGTTGGTGGCCACGCCGGATTCGAGGTGAACGATGTTGAGGCCTTCCTTGTAGGTGCAGCCGTCAATCTCGACGTCGCGCGGCTGGTAGTTGGCCACGTTGAGCATCACCGGCGCCAAGGTGTGCGCCGCGTTGGAGCCCAGCCAGGCGCGGGCCGAGTGCGCGCGAGTGCCGTGGGCGGTAACGCGCACGCGGATGGTGCCTTGGCAGCCGGCCTCGATCATGGCGCCGGAGGGCTCACCCAACAGCGCTAGGTCTCCCTGCAGCCACTCCGGGTGATCCTTCTGCAAGTGGCCCAGGCCGTTGAATTCGGTGGCGACCTCCTCGCCCTCATAGGCGATGACCGTGAGATCGTGCTTGAGCTCATCGGAGTCGTACAGCTGCGCAAAGGCGTTGAGGTAGACCGCCATGCCGGACTTCATGTCCACGGTGCCGCAGCCATACATGGTGGCGCCGTCCTCCGACATGGTGTGGGGGACGTTATCGGCCAAGGGCACGGTATCGATGTGGCCGGCGAGGACCACGCGGCTTTCGAAGCCCCGATTCGTCCGGGCGCAGACAGTGTTGCCGTAGCGTTCCACCTCTACTGTGCTCTGGTCCAGACCGCGCAGGGCTTCCTCGACGGCATCAGCGATCGCTTGCTCGTGGTGCGAAGGGCTAGGGATATCCACCAGCGCCTTGGTCAGCTCGATGGGATCGGAGAAGAGATTTAAAGTCACAACCCGCCATGCTAGCGCCCCCGGTTGCTTAGTGCATTGCGTAAAGTACTTCCCGTTGCAAACAATCAACAGCGTTGAAGGTGATTTCCCTATGGCTGCGGCCACTCAACTCAAAACCCGCCACCTCACCATGATGGGCCTCGGCTCCGCGGTGGGCGCAGGCCTCTTCCTGGGCGTCGGCCTAGGCATCCAGGTATCCGGCACCTCCGTCCTTATTTCCTATGCGGTGGCTGGTGCGCTCATCGCTTTGGTGATGTGGATGCTCGGCGAGATGGCCGCCGCCCGGCCTTCGCTGGGCGCTTTCTCTACCTATGCGGGCCAGGCCTTCGGGCCCTGGGCCAGGTTTACCTTGGGCTGGATTTACTGGTTCATGCTGGTCATGGTGATGGGCGCGGAGATTACCGGTGCCGCGGCGATTGTCTCCAACTGGTTCGGGGTGGACCCCTGGATTCCGGCATTGGTGGCCGTGGTCTTCTTCGCCATCGTTAACTTTGCCGCCGTGGGTGGCTTCGGCGAATTCGAGTTCTGGTTCGCCATCATCAAGGTGGCCACGATCGTGGCCTTCCTGGGCGTCGGTGTGCTCATGGCACTGGGTATCCTGCCGGGTATGGACCTGTCCATGGCGGGACATAACTTCACGGAGAACTTCCTGCCCAACGGCGGCCCCGGCTTTGCTGCCGGCTTGCTCGCCGTGGCTTTCGCTTTCGGTGGCATCGAACTGGTCACCATTGCCGCGGCGGAATCTGAGGACCCGGCCCACAACGTCGCTACTGCCGTGCGCGCCATCATCGTGCGCATCATGGTCTTCTACATCGGCTCCATCCTGGTCATCACCATGGCCTTGCCTTTCAGCTCCATCCAGGACGCCGATGTGGCCGCGGACTCGCCCTTCACCCTGGTCCTCGCCGCCGCGAAAATCCCCTTCGCCGCGGGATTCATGGAAGCCATCATTGCCCTGGCGCTGCTGTCTGCCTTCAATGCGCAGATTTACGCCACCTCCCGCTTGGTCTACGACATGGCCAAGGACCACAGCGCGCACCACGTCTTCTTGAAGACCAACGTCTCCGGCTCCCCTATCTTCGCGGTCGTGCTCTCCATCATCTTTGCCTTCGCATCGGTGGTGCTGCAGTACTGGAACCCGCCGGGGCTTCTGGCCTTCCTCTTCAACGCGGTGGGCGGCTGCCTGCTGGTCATCTGGTGTTTCATCGTGGCCTCCTACATCAAACTGCACCCTCAGATGAAGGCCAACGGCGAGCTCACGACGCTGCGCGTGCCGGGCTTCCCCTGGCTGCCGTGGCTGACTGCCCTAGCACTGGTGGGTCTTACGATTCTCATGCTTTTCGACGCCTCCGCCCGCAACCAAGTCCTCGCCGTCCTCATCCTGACCGTGGCCCTGGTTGTGATCTTCCACCTACTGCCGGGTAACAAAAGGCGCGCGTCGAACGCGTAGCTGCTAGGGTGTGACCCTATGACTTCAGCATCCGCACGCGGCCTGGCAACCATTACCCACGACGGCACCGTCCTGGACGTCTGGTTCCCCGCAGTTCACACCGATATCTCTGTAGAAGCCAGCGGCACCGAGCGCTTGGAGGAGGTTCCGCAGCAGTTCGCTGACCTCGTTGGCCCCGACGAGGAGCGCGGCGTCGCCCGCATCGCGGTGGAGACGTCCATCAAGGATCTGGACGAGGCTCCCGCCGACACCTACGACGCTTACCTGCGCCTGCACCTGCTCTCCCACCGTGCAGTCAAGCCTCACGGCCTGAACGTCGACGGTATCTTCGGCAAGCTGGCCAACGTGGTGTGGACCAACTACGGCCCCTGCGCGGTTGCCGATTTCCAGATGGTCCGCGGCCGCCTCGCCTCCCGCGGCCCGGTCGTGGTCTACTCCGTCGATAAGTTCCCGCGCATGGTGGACTACGTTGTCCCGTCCGGCGTGCGCATCGGTGACGCCGACCGCGTTCGCCTGGGCGCCCACCTCGCTGAGGGCACGACCGTGATGCACGAGGGCTTCGTTAACTTCAACGCCGGCACCCTGGGCGCCTCCATGGTCGAGGGCCGTATTTCCGCAGGCGTCGTCGTGGGCGATGGCTCCGATATCGGCGGCGGCGCCTCCATCATGGGCACCCTGTCCGGCGGCGGCAAGGAGGTCATCTCCATCGGTGAGCGCTGCCTGCTCGGCGCGAACTCCGGCGTGGGCATTTCGCTTGGCGACGACGCCGTCGTCGAAGCCGGCCTCTACGTCACCGCCGGTACCAAGATTGCGGTCTTCGGCAAGATCGCGGAGGCTCTGGGCCTGTCTGAGGGCGACACCATCAAGGGATCCAAGCTCTCTGGCGTTTCCGGCGTACTGCTGCGCCGCAACTCCGTGACCGGCGCCGTCGAGGCCGTGGACTGGAAGTCTGAGGCTGTGGCCCTCAACGAGGACCTGCACAAGAACTAAACGCTGTTGCTTGAGGCCCCCGTTCTTGCGGGGGCTTTTCTTGATCCCGGGCCCTTTATGCCCACTTACCGCGAGCGGCTGCCTACAATGCTAAAGGTGACTGCTCAAAACGATTCCTCTCCTCGCTCACTCGGCAGCGGCTTGAAGGTCCGCCACCTGACCATGATGGGGCTGGGCTCCACTATCGGCGCCGGCCTTTTCCTAGGCACCGGTGTTGGCATTTCTGCTGCCGGCCCCGCGGTCCTCTTGGCTTACCTCATCGCTGGATTCCTTGCCATCCTGGTCATGCAGATGCTCGGTGAGATGGGCACGGTCATCCCCGCATCCGGCTCCTTTTCCGAATATGCGGAGCACGGTATCGGCCGCTGGGCAGGCTTTACGCAGGGCTGGATTTATTGGCTTGCCACCGTCGCGGTTCTGGGCGCGGAAATCACCGGCGCGGCCGGATTCATCGGCGCGTGGTTTAACTGCCCGCCCTGGATCCCCGCAGCCATCTGCGTGGCTCTCTTCGGCACCATCAACCTGCTGCGAGTGCGCTTGTTTGGTGAGTTTGAGTACTGGTTCGCCTTCATCAAGGTCGCCGTCATTATTGCTTTCCTCGTTATCGGCGCGCTGCTCATCTTCGGCCTTCTCCCCGGCCACACCTTCATCGGCACGTCTGTCTTCCTCGAAGACGGCTTCATGCCCAACGGCCTCGGCGGCGTGGCCGCCGGCTTGCTTGCCGTGGCCTTCGCGTTCGGCGGCATCGAGGTTGTCGCCATCGCCGCGGCAGAATCCGAGGACCCCGAAAAGTCCCTCGTCAACGCAGTGCGCACCACCATTACGCGCATTTCGGTGTTCTACCTGGGCTCTGTTCTCGTCATCACCTTCCTCTTGCCCTATTCCTCGCTCGGTTCCGCGAAGTCTGCTGCCGAGTCGCCGTTCACCATGGTCTTGGACCGCGCGGGAATTCCAGGTGCTGCTGCCATCATGGAAGTGGTCATCGTTCTCGCACTGCTCTCTGCTTTTAACGCGCAGATCTACGCTTCCTCCCGCATGATGCACTCGCTGGCTAGCCGCGGTGAAGCCCCCAAGCTCTTCGCCGCCACCGACCGTCGCGGCGTCCCGACGGCGGCCATCGCGCTGTCTGTCATTCTTTCCGCGGTGATGGTTGTTCTCAACTATGCAGATAACGGGTGGCTGCTGTCCTTCATGCTCAACGCCGCTGGCGCCTCGCTGCTCATCGTGTGGGTCTTCATCGCAGTGAGCCAGTTGCGCCTGCGCCCGCAGCTCGAGGCCATCCACCCGCTGCCGGTACGCATGTGGGCCTACCCCTACCTCACGTGGTTCGCGCTGGCGCTCTTTGCGGCCATTGCGGTGCTCATGCTTACCGACGCCTCCGCCCGCATCCAACTCTTCTCCGCCGCCGCCATGTTCGCGGTACTCGCCATCGCCGGCGTCATCAACGCGAAGGCCCGCGGCATTGCCCCGACCTCGCGCCTGCCCCTACCGACGGCCGAGGAGCTCGAGGCCCGCTAGCCGCCCCTCGCCATCTCGCCGCCCCACCCCCTCGTTTCCATCGCCGCCCAACCCCTCGTTTCCATCGCCGCCCCACCTTTCGCGCTCACCGGCCGACCAGCGTTGTACCGTTTGTCCGCTCTTGGTGGCCGCCAAGGGTCAGGCGCAGGAGCTTACCCACTCAATCACTCCCTTCGCGCTCACCATCGATGAGCTGAAGAGCACCAGGCACGTGCTCCGTGAGCGCAAAGGGGAAGGCGGAACCAAACGGGCCGCTTTCCCGCCACGCCTATCACTGACCACCCTTCGCGCTCACCGGCGACCGGGGTGTCGCTTTTTCAAGGCTGCCCGTGGGCGCGAAGGGAGTTTCGGGGCGGGCAAGAGGTGCAAAAATTGCGGACGCGACAGCTTTTTAGCGCAAAATCGACGCCGCAGGGCCAAGTTATCCACAGGCGGGGATTGACCCTCGACGCGTCGTGAAGCACTGCATACCTTGAGCTTCATGAAGGCATGGACGACCGCGGAGCTTCGCGAGCAGGGCTTGAGCAAGGAGGCAATCAGGCGGAAGCTTCGCGCGGGGACGCTCTTTCGCGTGCACCGCGGGATTTATAGCGACGAGTGGTCGCCGCTTGCCGTGGCGCGGGCTCTGGCACACGGGCTCAGTCGAATACATTTCACGGGCAAGACCGCACAGGAGATTCACCTGGGGAGGAAGCTGACGTTTCCGCTGGAAGCCGAGGGCCCGCGCACGCTTAAGGGCAAAAATTTTCGCGTGACTCATTCACGCCTGTCGGCTACTGCCAAGGTAAATGGCCTGCCTGTTGTTCAGGTGCTGTGGGCAGCCCGTCGTATAGCCGCGGCGTGCGGGCAGCTGCTGGAAGCGCACTACCGCGGCAAAACAGGACCAGCCCGCCTCGAAGATGACCGGCGAAGGATGCGTCGGGTTCCCCGGCGCTTGAAAGAGACTATCCGCCGCACGCCGATTGGGGCCGATAGCGTACCGGAGCGCCAGCTCAGCCGAAGGCTTAGCGCGGACGGGATCTTTCCTGAGCACAACGCGCTCATTGCGGGGTACCGCTTTGACCTGAAGATTGGCAAGCTCATCATCGAGGTCGACGGCTGGGAGTACCACAAAAATGATCGGGCGTTTCAAGCGGACCGCTCGAAGCAGAACGCGGCCGTAGCCCATGGGTATACGGTTTTGCGCTTTACTGCCGACGATATCCGCTACCACCTCAACGACGCCTTCTTGCTTATCAAAGCGACTCTTGAGCTGCTCAAAGGACGAAATCCCAAGCTCCCTTCTGCGGCGACCCAGCCTTATTGGACTTGGCACTTATGCATGCAAACATTGCCATCGTGACAAGTTTGCTTTACACTTAGTCATGTACGCACGACACACCGTAAAGGAGGGCAGATGGCTGAGCACCAGAACATGGTCCGCAAATGGCGGCGCTGGCTCGAAATGTCTCAAGCCGAACTCGCCGAACGAGCCGGCGTTTCCCGCCAAACAATCGCCAATATCGAGCGCGGCAACTACTCCCCCTCTGTGCACCTAGCACTCGACATTTGCCGCGAACTAGGAAAAACCGTCGAAGAAATCTTTGGAGATGAAAAACATGATTAACGCCCTGGCCAACTACACGCTCCGCGAGATCGACCGCGCCTCTCGCGACGAATTCGAGCGCGAGACTTTCTACAAGGCGTATGCCATCGCTGCGCCGCCTGCACAGTTCCTCGAGATCGTCGCAGCAGCCACCCTCGCTTGGGTACTACCTGGGAAGATGAGCATGCTGTGCTTCCTCGCCATCGCGCCGTCTATCATCGGCAATCTCTTCGGCACGGCGTGGCTGCGCAAACGAGTCGCCACCCCATCTGTTGGCCGTAATTGGTCTGCGATGACCGTCGACCTCATCCCGCTCATTGTGATGTTCGTCGGAATTGCCCATAACGCTTACGCACCGGACTCCACCTCCTACTTGATTGGCGCTGGGGCCGGCGTGACCGCCGCCATCATCTTCACACCATTCCTCCGCCGCCGCCAGCACCAACGCGACCAAGCCCGCCTCGACGCCGAGCTCGACGACTAGCTTGCTCTCCTTGCCGTCCCGCCCTTCGCGCTCACCGCGGACGGCGGGTCTTACTTTTTACAGGCGCCGGTGAGCGCCAAAGGTAGTTCAAGCCGATACTGCCCGCCCCCGCTAAGAATGCGGCCCTGCCCCGCTAAACCGCTACCATCTCCCTTCGCGATCACCGTGAGCGGGAACTAACGAATCTATTAGTTGCCGGTGAGCGCCAAGGGCGGGTTTCTGATTTCCACGCCTAAACACTCACCAGCACGATGGAGCGCTTCCACGCTGTGTCTTCAGTGAGCGCGAAGGGAGCATTGCTTGCCGACGCCCCCTTCCCGCTCACCGCAGCATGTAAAAAGCCCCGCCGGCCATCGCTGGTGAGCGTGAAAGGCAGGCGCGGGGCAGGTGCCGTGCGGAAGGACAGGCGGGGCGGAAGGGGTTAAGCCGGCTCGGTCTCGTGGACCACGACCGGCGCCTTGGGCGTCGAGCGAAAGGTCCACAGCTTATTGAAGATGAAATTAATGGGCATGGCTACCACGATGGAAATCGCGTTGGCCCAGTAGTACATGGTGCGGAATCCGGTTGAATCATCGAAAATATGGGGAGGCAGTTGCAGCGGCGAAGTCGGATTCATCAGCAGGTACTGCACCGCGAGGGTCACCAAGTATGCACCGATGCCCGTAATGAGAAACGGGAAGAACCCCCGCAACCACGACACCTTGTTGACGGACTTGAACGTCCACATGCGGTTGAGCTGGTAATTCCAGGTATTCGCCACGAGGAAGGCAATGGTAGAAAAGAGCATGAACCAACGCACGTGAAACTGCGTGCCGAACAGGTTGAACATCGCGTCATGCGGCGTGGCACCAAACCACGCCAAACCGCACTTTGCAGCCACAATCGAAGTCGCAATGTTGACCAACGTGCCCGAACCACCGACCAGACCGAACTTAATGAACTGGCCAAGATTCGAGGCAAAGCGAGCAAAGCTCAGATCCGCCATGGACACGCCCTTCGTACAAAATGCTCAATTATGATGAATAAAACTTCGTCCGAGTCTAGTCCCTCGCGAAGCGCAAACTAAAACGCGCGCCGCAAGAGCGCCGAATCTCACAGCTGAAACTCACGCTTCTCACCAGAAAGCGGATCCTTAAAGCTCAAAGCGACGTGAGTAAGCCGCAGGGGCGTGGAAAAATCGTAGAGGGACAACCCGCGATCCACCGGATAAGTATCATCCCCCACAATCGGATGCCCCAGGTGGTTAAGCACCACGCGAATCTGGTGGGTATGGCCGGTCAGTGGCCAGACATCGGCCACCGTCCCCCGAGCGCGCACCCGAGTCACCGTAGGCGTGCCGATAGGATCCACGCGGACCTGGCGCTCACCCCGCACTCGCCGCATGCCCAGCCGCACCGTGCCGTCGAAGGAGAAGGGCGCGGCCACCCGAGCACGGTAGCGCTTCACCACCGCACGCTCCTGAAAAAGCTGCTGGTACGCAGCGCGCGTGCGCGGATTACGCGAGCACAGCACCAACCCCGACGTCAACCGGTCCAGCCGGTGCAGCGGCACAATAGAGTCCTCCCCGTAGTCCACGCGCAGGCGGGTTTGGAGGGTCTCGCGCACGATGCGCCCGTTCGACGTCGTGGGCAGAAAGTGCGGCTTGTCCGCGACTATCAGGTCCCCGTCCTCAAACACCACGCGGTAATCAAACGGAATAGGCTCTTCGGAAGGCACCGAAGGGTGATACCAGGCCAGCGTTGGGCCGGGAAGCACAGTGCCGGGCTCTAAGCGAGTACCGGGCGAAAACGCGGAATCGCCCGCCTCACCTGCCCAATAGGTAGGAGTGGCGGGCACGATGCCCGTGAGCATCACCTTACGCGGGCTAATCCCCTCCCGCGCTGGTGGGCGAAAGGCCATTTACGCAGCCAAGCGGGCCACGGCTGCGGCGATGCGCTCATCAGTGCCGTTGAGGCCAATGCGCACGAATTGCTCGCCCGCTGGGCCATAGAAGTCACCCGGTGCAACGAGGATGCCGCGCTCGGCCAGCCAGTCGACGGTCGCCCGGCAGTTCTCACCGCGCGTTGCCCACAGGTAGAGCCCAGCCTCGGAGTGCTCGATCCGAAAGCCCGCGCCGGTCAGTGCCCGCATGAGATCCACACGGCGCGCGGCGTAGCGTTGGCGCTGGAGGGCTTCGGAGGGGTCGTCGTCAAGCGCGGCGACCATGGCCGCCTGGATGGGGCCTGGAACGATGAGCCCTGCGTGCTTGCGCAGCTCCAGCAGCTCCGCGATGAGCTGGGCATCGCCCGCGAAGAAACCGGCACGGTAAGAAGCCATGTTCGCGCTCTTGGACAGCGAATGCATCGCAATGAGCCCGGTGTTGTCGCCATCGGTCACGCGCGGATCCAGGATGGACACCGGCGGGTTCTCATCATCCCAGCCCAGGCCCATGTAGCACTCGTCCGAGGCCACGATGGCGTTGTTCGCGCGCGCCCAGGCAACGATCTCACGCAGCTTCTCGACGCCCAACACCCGGCCCGTCGGATTCGACGGCGAGTTGATGAACACGAGCGACGCATCCTGGAAATCCTCATCGGCGCGCAGAGGCTTGGCACCGGCCAGAAGTGCACCGACTTCATAGGTGGGATAAGCCACCGTCGGGAAAGCCACGGTCTCGCCGCGCATGCCCAGCAAGGTAGGCAGCCAGGCGATAGCTTCCTTAGTGCCGATGACCGGCAGCACCGCGTCCACGTTCATGTTGTAGCGGCGCTGCAGCGCCTTCGCAATGGCCTCGCGCAGCTCCGGGGTGCCCTGTGTCTGCGGGTAGCCGGGGGCCTCGGCCGCTGCGGACAGCGCTAACTGCACGCCTGGGGCCACCGGATCGACGGGATTGCCCACCGATAGGTCAACGATCCCGTCCGGGTGCGCCTGTGCTTTCTTCTTGGCGTCAGCAAGCGAGTTCCACGGAAAATCCGGGAGCGTGTCTCCCAGCGGCGTGCGGCTCATCTATTACTCCTGGTTCTGAGGCGGGAGTGCAGCGATCATCGGGACATCAAAGTCCTGCGGGCCGAGCGCAGCTGCGCCGCCCGGGGAGCCGAGATCATCAAAGAAGGCGGCGTTAGCATCGTTGTAGTCCAGCCACTCATCCGGGACATCATCCTCGTAGAAGATGGCCTCCACCGGGCAAGCCGGCTCACAGGCGCCGCAGTCCACGCACTCGTCCGGGTGGATGTAGAGCATGCGCTTGCCCTCGTAGATGCAGTCGACCGGGCACTCTTCAACGCAGCCGCGGTCCATCACGTCGACGCAAGGCTGCGCGATGGTGTAAGTCATAAGGTGTTTAAACTCCTGTGTGTCACGGGTTTTCTACGACTAACAGTATGCTACTCCGAGGCGAAAAATGGCCAAACGCTACCCGCGATTCCCGCGGCGAACAGCAGCAGGCTGAGAATATTATTGGCCAGCAAGCTACCGTCCCCGATAGCGGCACCCAGCATGAACGCGAGGAAACCCGCCACCCAAGCTAAACCGGGCAAGCCCGCGATGTAGGGATTCTCACTCCACAGCCGCGCTGTGCGGGTCAGCACCCCGTTGAACCAAAAGGCGATGAGGATGGTGATCGGAAAGGCCACGCTGGCCCCGTCGAACCATGGCACGCGGGCGGTGAGATAGACCACCTCTAAGGTCAGCGAGCAGAGTGCGCCTAAGACGAGCCACACTAGGCCCCCTACTTGCTCGCCGCGGGAGAAGTCGGTGCGGATTGCGCGCTCGCTCATTTCTCCCCCAGCAATGAATCCTGCAGCTCACCTTGGCCCAGCTGGTAGAACTCGTGGCGCAGCAGCGGCATGGTGAGCAGGTTGGACAAGGCATAGGCAGCGGGAACCTCCGCGGGATCCTTCAAGCCCGCCTGGGCGGCGTGAGGGTTGACGGTAGTGAGGGAGCCGTCGGCAAGCCAGATCTGCGTGGCGTGGGCCAGCATCGCTGCGCGCTTGGCGCTGAGAGCCGCGTCAGTGAGCTCGTAGGCCACATCGCAGCCAGCATTGGTGAAGTTATCCAGGTACTCCTTATCGGGCAGGCTCCAGCCCTCCGGAGGGGTAACAGCATCGAGGCCGCGGTAGTGCGCGGCGCGCTCAAAGACGGCCCACCAGATGCGCTGCTCAGGCGAGGCAGCCGCATGCACGGCCTTGTGCACAGCGATATGGTCGGGGTGCCCGTAACCGCCGTCCGGGCCATAGGTCAGCACTGCATGTGGACGCAGCGCGACAAGGTGGCCCCGCATCAGGTCGGCGGCCTCTTCCACGCGGTTGACCAGGGCCCGCGGATTCTCGTGAGCGGGCGAGCCTTCCATGCCGGAATCGCGGAAGTGCCCGAAACCACCCAGCTGAATACCGTCGACGCCTAAAGCGTCGAGCGCGTGCTTAAGCTCCCAGGCGCGGAACCCTCCCAGCTGGTCGGTCTCCGCGAGGCCCTGGTAGGGCTCGCCGATGATCTCGCCTTCCTCTCCCAGCGTCGCGGTAATCAGCGTGACCTGCGCGCCGCGCGCGGACAGGTCCGCCAACGTTCCGCCGGTAAAAAGCACCTCGTCATCTGGGTGGGCATGAACGGCCACGACACGGTAGCCAGTGAGATCCTTAGTCATCATCTTTCCTCCACTGCGGTGCGCTGATGAGGCCGGAGTCCCAGTCCTCAATGCTTTGTCCGGGGCCAACAATACCCTTGCCCAAAGCATGGATACGCACCTCGTTGAGCAGCGGAACGAAGAGCGCTTCCTCCCTGTTGAGATGCTCTACGCGATCCTGCGCGGTCGCGGAATCCACGTCGCCAGAGAGAATACCCAGGGCAGTGTCGGCGGAGTTTTCCGGGCAGTACCCAGACAACGTTGCCGCCGGGCGCGTGGGTGTCGCGCACACGAAATAGTTGGCCAGGCTGAGTGCGTCCTCGCCGTTCTCATCCCACGCCACCACAGCATCCACCTTGCCCGCCGGGAGCAGGTCGGAGGTAATCGTGGTCAGGCGTTCGGTGACGACCTCCGCGTCGATGGCCTTGGCTTGGAGCACGTCCACGATGGTGGTGGCCGCCGCCAAGGCGGTGGGGTACTGGGGATCCACGGCAATCCGCACCGGCTTGCGGCCCGCACGCTCGCGCAATGGGGCGAGCTCCGCGTGGCTATCGAAGGGATTGTTCCCAGGCTTGAGCTCCGAGGCGCGGCCGGTGGCGAGGCGGGCTAGTTGGTCGGTGTCGAGAAGCGAGGCCAACGCACGGCGTTGCGCCTGTTCATCGAACGCTCCCTCGACGGCCGACATGTTCAGCCGCAGCTGGCGTTGCCGGGTCACCACACCGGTATTGACGTTGCTGAGCAGGCTCAAATTCTCCAGGGTGGTCTGCTGCGGGGTGATATCAGCAAAACCGATCTGGTGCGAGCGCAACATGTTCACCGCCTGCGCGGTATCGCGCACAGCGCGCAGCTGAATGACGTCGATATTCGCGGGATCTTCTCCCCAGAACCGGTCGTTGCGGTTGAGGGTAATGATTCCCCGGCCGCGATCCATTCCGGCGACGAGGTAGCGCCCGGCCGAGGCGGGGATCCCGTCCGCCAGGGCCGAGGCGAAATCGCGGTCTTCCAGGAGGTGGGAGGGCACGAGGTTGGCAAAGAGCTTCTGCCAATCCTCCACGCGATGGGCAAAGTCAACGGTGACCACGCGCCCATTCCCGGAGGTCCGCACGGCTGTAATTGCCCGGTAGCCAGCCACGTCCTTCGCGCCCGGCGTGCGCGTTATCTGTGACCACAGGTAGTTAAAATCGGAGCCGCTGATCGGCGTGCCATCCGACCATTGCGCCGGCCCGGCGATGGTATAGCGTACCCGCATGGCAATGCTGCCGGGGGCTTCGATCTCCTCTGCGGATTCCAGGACATCCGTATCCATCTCAGAGCCGTGGAAAGCTGAAGGAAGGACCAGCTCCGCAATCTGGTTGACCAGCTCGGAGTTGTTCGCCACTAGGTGTGGGTTGAGCCCGCCGCGCAGCGGGTCCACCCCAATCGCCACGGTGCTGCGCTCCGGCAGAAGGTCCTCTTCGGGTGCTGCCTCAGGTGGCGGGGCCGTGGTGCTGGAATTCGTTGGAGTGGTACTGCGATCGTTCTCATCTACCACCGGCGGCGGACCGGGGTTGGCCTGGCAGGCGGTAAGCAGGGCGGCTGCGAGGATAACGCCAAGCCGAGGCAGGAAACGGTCCACTCCACACAACCTTTACATTCCGAAAACTTTCCCTACCACTGTAGTTGCCCGGGGCGGCGCTGAGCGAACTACTTGTTGAGCTGCTTGGCGCGGGCGGCCGCGCGCTTGCGGTCGGTGGCGGACAGCTCGACCTTGCGCACGCGCAGAACGTTCGGGCCGACCTCGACGCACTCGTCGGTGCCACAGAACTCCAGCGCCTCTTCCAGGGACAGGGTCCGAGCCTTGGCGAGGGTGACGGTGGCATCCGCGGTGGCGGAGCGCATGTTGGTCAGCTTCTTCTCCTTGGTGATGTTGATATCCATATCCTCATCACGGTTATTGGCACCGACAACCATGCCCTCGTAGGCCTCCATGCCCGGTTCCACGAAGAAGTCACCGCGGTCCGCCAGCTGCTGTAGGGCGTAGGCGGTGATCTGTCCGGAACGGTCGGCCACCAGCGAGCCGGTCGGCCGGGCCTTGATGTCACCGGCCCAGACGTCGAGGCCATCGGAGATGGAGTTGGCGATGCCAGCGCCGCGGGTCTCCGTCATGAACTGGGTGCGGAAACCGATGAGACCGCGGGCGGGAACGCGGAAGACCATGCGGACCCAGTCGCCCTCGCGCACGTCCATGGACTGCATCTGCCCCTTGCGGGTGGCCAGCAGCTGGGTAATAGCGCCCTGGTGCTCGGAGGGGGAATCGATGGTGAGCATCTCATAGGGCTCCATCGTCTTTCCGTCGATGACCTGGGTGACTACCTGCGGCTTACCGACGGTCAACTCGAAGCCCTCGCGGCGCATGTTCTCGATGAGTACGGAAAGCGCCATCTCGCCGCGGCCCTGGACTTCCCAAGCGTCGGGACGCTCGGTCGGCAGCACCTTGATGGAGACGTTACCGATGAGCTCCTGGTCCAGGCGGGCCTTGACCAAGCGGGCGGTGAGCTTATCGCCGCCGCCCTGGCCTGCCATCGGGGAGGTGTTCACGCCAATGGTCATGGAGATGGCCGGCTCGTCGACCTTGATGCGCGGCAGCGGCTGCGGGTTCTCCACGTCCGCGATGGTGTCACCGATCATGATGTCGGAGATACCGGAGATCGCCACGATGTCACCGGCGATGGCCTCGGTATCCGGCTGGCGCTGGAAACCGACGGTACGCAGGAGCTCCGCCACCTTGACGGTCTTGGTGTGCATCTCCCCTTCCTCGTCGTAGTGCATCCAGGCCACCTGCTGGCCCTTCTTGAGGGTGCCCGAGTAGATACGAAGCAGGGCGATACGACCAAGGAAGTCATCGGAGTCCAGGTTGGTCACGTGTGCCTGCAGAGGGGCGTCGACCTTGGCGGAGGGCTCGGGGAGGACGTCATAAATAACGTCGAAAAGCGCCTGCAGATCATCGGCGTTCGGAACGTTGCCATTGCCTGGGTTCTCAGTGGAAGCCTTGCCCTCGCGGCCGGAGGTGTAGAGGACCGGCAGGCCCAGCAGCTCCTCGGCGGCAGCGGCTGCTTCCTCGTCCTCGAGGCCGGCGGCGATTTCCAGCAGCAGGTCCTGGGCCTCGGTGACGACCTCGTCGATGCGGGCGTCGGGGCGGTCGGTCTTATTCACGCAAATGATGACCGGCAGCTTCGCCTCCAGTGCCTTGGTGAGCACGAAGCGGGTCTGCGGGAGGGGGCCTTCGGAGGCGTCGACAAGCAGCACAACGCCGTCCACCATGGAGATACCGCGCTCGACCTCGCCGCCGAAGTCGGCGTGGCCTGGGGTATCGATGACGTTGATGATGAGATCCCCGCCGTCCTTGCCCAGGCCCTTGCGGTGGATGGCGGTGTTCTTCGCCAGAATGGTGATGCCGCGCTCGCGCTCCTGATCGTTGGAGTCCATGACGCGATCCGAGTGTTCGCCATGGTCGCCGAAAGCGCCGGACTGCTCCAGCATGCCGTTGACAAGGGTGGTTTTACCGTGGTCAACGTGCGCGACGATGGCTACGTTACGGAATTCAGTATTACTCACGTGTGGGGTGCTCCTTCAAAGCATGGTGCGTTAGCGATGTGAACGGCCCTTAAATATACTCTCTAGCCCTTTGATGTGCAGCATCGCGCGGGATGTAACAGATTGATATCAAGAACCGACATACCGCACAGTAGGGCTCTAAAAAGAGTTGACTACGCCGAAAAAGTGAATATTGTGACAGCAGATACTATTGTGACTGACGTGATCACTGTGTAGTTTCTGTGACGTCACTTCCCCACCCACACGCAAGGATTCTCCATGGCCTTTTCTGAACAGCACTCCACCGGCTCCGCCCGTCGCGGCGTAGCCGGACTCACTGCTGCCCTGATGATGGGCCTGCTCAGCATCACGCCCGCACATGCCGGCGCCCCCGACCTCTCCTCGCTGGTGAACGTCTCCCAGAGCAGCAACCCGCTGGACAGCCTCGGTCGTCCCACCCCGGAGACACAGGAGCGCGTTCGTGCTTTCGCGGCACAGCCATGGATCCCGCAGGAGGCCCGTAGCGCCATCCTCACCGCACTCAACTTCACCGCTGGTGAAGGCGGCGAGGGCGGCGTCGCGATGCCGGAGGGAAATAACCCCGGCTTCCGCCAGTTCTACTGGCCCACGGTCTCCGCGCAGTGCATCGGCGGGCAGGGCGATTCGGTGGGTTCCGCCATCGCCGTGCCTGGCCCGACCGAGATGCCGGCCCCAGGCGCAGGCGAAGGCGAAGCCGTCTTCCTCTTCACCGCCCTGGGCACCCCGACCGCCGCTGAAGAGCAGGGCGCCATGCGCGTTCAGTGGTTCAACCTGGACACCTTCCAGTTCGGCACCACACCCCTCTTCAACAACGGCATCAACACCGATGGGCCAACCACGGTCTCGGGCCGCGCAACGACCGGCAAGGGAACCATCGTGGCGGTTCTCTCCGGTGCGGTTAACACTGCTGAATCCTCGTGTTCCTTCCCACCTACCGCGGCTTTCCTCGAGGTGAACTAATGAGCACAGACCTGCACCCAGTCAAGCAAGAGACCTTCAATACGGCCGACAACATCAATGTCGACCCGAAAGGTTTCCAGCGCGAGGTAGACACCTACCGGGTCACCGACTTTGGCCTCTACATGGCCCGCGGCGCCAACCACCCGCGCTTCGGCTACCTCGAGTCTTGGCTGCTGCCAGAGCTCGGCCTGCGCGCCAATATCTTCCATTTCCGTGAAGGTGTGGACGTGCACCAAGACTTCTACATCGACGTTGCCGATATCGACATTGACGGGGACGTGTGGACCACCCGCGATCTCTACGTCGACTTGGTCTCCACCTCCGGCGAGCCGGTTGACGTGCTCGACATCGACGAGCTAGCCGCCGCCACCTCCAACGGCCTTATCAGCGCGGAGGAAGCCGAGCGCGCCATGGAGCGCACGCTGGCCGCCGTCGAGGGCATCACGCGCTACGGCGATGACGCCATGAATTGGTTGCGCACGCTGGGAATGGACCTTACTTGGGCAGAAAATGTGGAGCTCGTTCCTGCCGAGTAACCTAGGGTGAGTACTTCTCCCCTACCTTAAAGGATGTGAGTCATGGCCGGTGGCCTCTTTGCCCTGCTTGACGACGTCGCCCTGATCGCCCGCTCCGCTGCCTCCAGCGTCGACGACGTGGCAGCGTTGGCCGGCAAAACCTCGGCGAAAGCAGCGGGAGTCGTCGTCGATGACGCCGCTGTCACGCCTCAATATGTCCAGGGCGTCAAGCCGCAGCGTGAGCTGCCCATGATTTGGCGCATCACCAAGGGCTCGCTCATCAACAAGCTGGTCATCATCCTTCCCATCGCGCTCATCCTGTCCTGGATCGCGCCGTGGGCGCTCACCCCTATCCTCATGTGCGGAGGTATGTACCTGTGCTTCGAGGGGGCGGAGAAGATCTTCCATGCTGTCCTTCACCGCGGTGAGAAGGACGAAAAGACCGTGGAAGAAAAGGGCCCCGATGCCGAGGACTCCCTGGTGAAATCCGCTATCACCACCGACCTCATCCTGTCGGCCGAAATCATGGTGATCTCCCTCAACGAGGTCATTGATCAGCCCTTCTGGCTGCGCCTCGGTGCCCTGGTCACCGTCGGCGTGCTTCTCACTTTGGGTGTCTATGGCGCCGTCGGGCTTCTAGTCAAGATGGATGACATCGGCGTCGCCCTGCTCAAGCGTCACGATGGTGACTCTGCCCTGGGTACCGCATTGGTCAAGGGAATGCCTATCGTGCTCAAGATCATCGGCATTATCGGCACCGCCGCCATGCTGTGGGTCGGCGGCCACATCGTGGTCAAGGGTCTGAGCGAGTTCGGCGCCGAGCAACCCTATGGCTTCATCCACCACGTCACCGAAAGCATCGGCAACGGCGCACTCGCCTGGACGGCAGATACTGCCTTGTCCATGCTGTGTGGTTTTATTCTGGGCGCAGTCATCGTCTCCATTGTCATGGCGGTCAAGGCCACCGCGGAGCGCGTGAAATAAACCTTAGATAAACATCGCGAGCGAAACAGCCATCACCGCCATACCGGCTATCAGCCCGTAGATGGCGCAGTGGTGTTCGCCGGTCTCCTCTGCCGTGGGCAGAAGCTCATCCAAGGAGATGAACACCATGATGCCGGCGATGACGGCAAAGCTGATGCCGAACGTCATCGGGCCGATAAATGGCATCAGCAGCGCGAAGCCAATGAGAGCGCCGAGGGCTCGGCCAAGCCAGATAGCGTGGCCCACCAGAAGGCCCTCTTCCGCGAGCCCGTCGCGCTGCGCAGGGGCACTGCGACCGCAATGCCCTCGGGGATGTTGTGGATGGCGATAGCCACGGCGACGGGGATGGCGATCTCCGGGGCTTCGAGGCCTGAGAGAAACGTGGCAAAGCCTTCCGGGAAGTTGTGGATAGCCAGCGCGAAGGCGGTGAACATGCCGGTCTTCATCAGCCGTTTGCGCCGCGCGTCCTCCTCGGTGGTGGCCGGCTCGTGCGGGTTAATCTCCTCGGGCACAAGGCGGTCAATGATGGCAATGATCGCAATACCCGCGAAGAATGCCGCCATCATCGTCCAGGTGGCGCGCGCTTCGTCCCCGAGGGTGCTTTCTAGCTTCTTCAGGGCCTCCGGCAGGATTTCCATGAAGGAGACGTAGAGCATCACACCTGCGGACAGGCCCAGGGCAGCGGCCATGAACTTCGGGCCAGGTTCTCTCTTGCCTACGGCGAGGGCGCCTCCGATGGACGTCGACAAGCCCGACAGCAGCACAAGGCTGAAAGCGAACGCGATGGTGGCTAAGTCCATAGTGGGAAACTATAGCGTGTCTAACCCGGCCTCTGCGTAAGCTTGGAAGGAGTCCATCGTATCCCATCTGACTCTTGAGGTGACTGTCGCAACCATGGTGCTGTATCCGCTGGCTCCGTCTTATTTTGGTGTCGAGCACGTCGCGATTCTTGAGCACGTCAACTTTTCCACCGCACTGAGCATCCCGGGGTTGGCGCAGCAGCCTGCGCTCGTCGACGTGTCCTTGCTCCCCGAGCCCACAACGGGAGGCTGGCGTGTGCGCTCGGATTTTGGTTTTCTAGGCGCGCTCGATGGCGAGGAGTCCGCCGAGTATCCCGCTCTCAACCGTCTGCGCACGGCGGCGATGACTCCAGCAACACATGCCACCGTCGAGATCGTTGACGGCGAGATAGAAGTTGCCGTTGCTCTGGGCCTCGACCCGTGGATGATTCCCGCAAACAATCAACCGGCGGGCACCGCCCTGCTCAGCGGGGGCCACGGCGCCCTCGTTCGCGTCGCGGAGGGAGAGCTCACCGCGCATCAGCTGCGCGAGATGGGCACCAAGCAGTTCTTCGTGACGCTCGCGCTTCTCGACGACACCGTCCTCGCCACCCACGACAACCTCGTCCTCGGACCGTGCGCGGAGCTCTCCGATGCCCCGGCGCTGGCCGCCGCGTTCGCAGCTGCCTCTCAGTCCGGTGTTTCCCTGGCCGCCCGGGCTTATGCTGCAGGGGGCCGCATCGCAGTGGACCTTCCCCTCGCCCCCGCAGACCCCACTGACCCTGCCGAGCTCTTCGCCCCCGCGGTCCCACCGCTGCCGCTCGACCCGGACAAGCCCGCCATCCCGCCAGCGCTCGACCCCGACGCCGACTGGGAGTTCACCACACCTGCAGATCCCCTCGCTTCGCCGCTGCCCACCGGCTCGCGCGCCTTCACGTCCCCCAAAGGCACCTTTTGACTGGCACCTTATGCACTTACGCTAATTCATTGACCTGGAATTTCTCCGAAAACCGCCCGCAAATGGTGCCTTTACTTTGGTTCCTTTGCCCCTGTTGGTCGGCCGCGACCTGGCTGCTAAACCCACCTCTCGCGTAGGGTCTTATTTACGCTAGCTCACCGTTTCAGAAGCTCAGGAACTCATCATGCCCAGCAAACAACACAACAATCGCAGAAATCGATCCTCTACAGGCTCTAAAGCTGACGAAGTTAATGCTTCGAAGAAACGCTATGCGCAGAGGATGGAGCACCTTGCCACCCGACAAGAGCGCTATGCCGATCGCGATTTTGCGATCTGGGCCGAAGACTCCTGGGGAAGCGATGATCCTGACCTAGGCAGCCGCCATTCAGTCCGCTCTGCTTCTGGCGGACGCCCCCAGTCCAATCGCTCTCGCTATTAACCGCTGAATTTAAGCCGCCCCGAGGGGCCGGATGCCATCGATTTCATCAGCGACGGCATCCTCAGCCACCTCCAATTCATAACGGCTTTGCAGGTTGAGCCAATACTGCGGTTCGATTCCGAAGTACTTTCCTAGCCGAAGAGCGGTATCTGCGGTGATTCCACGCTTGCCGTGAACAATCTCATTAATCTTCCGCAGCGGGACGCCAATTTCTACAGCCAGTTGGTGTTGGGTAATCCCAAAAGCTTCGATGAAATCTTCATTAAGCACTTCGCCGGGGTGAATCGGCGGATAAAGCTTAGTACTCATAACCGTCCTTAGTGATAGTCCTCGATAACAACGTCCGCTGGGCCGGCCTCGGTCCAGCGGAAGGTGATCCTCCACTGCTGATTGACTCGGATACTGAATGTTCCTTTCCGGTCACCTTTCAAAGCTTCGAGGCGGTTGCCCGGTGGAATACGTAAGGAGTTCAGCGAAACAGCAGCATCGAGCTGATGGAGTTTTCTATTAGCAGTTTTGTGGATTCTCGAATCAATCCGCGGCGACGCTTCGCGTAACCAGACAAGCTCGGTATCACGGTTACCGAAAGACTGGATCATGGGTTCACCCTACAAAACATAACGGAGACCGTCAATGACGGTCACCGCTAAGCCAATGAAGATACTTGCGCCTTCAAAGTTTTCTCAATGGCCACCAAAGGCACCTTTTAACTGGCACCTTATGCACTTACGCTAATTCATTGACCTGGGGTTTATCCGAAAACCGGCGACAAATGGTGCCTTTACTTTGGTTCCTTTGCCCCTGGCCCGAATGCGAAGCGCTTGCCGTCGACTAGGCGGGTCGCGCCGGTGGCATCGAGGTGCTCGAAGAGCGGGATGGCAACCCGGCGCGTCGTCCCCAGGGCTTGGCGCGCCTCCGAGAGGGTGAAAGGCTGTTCCAACGTAGAGACAACTTCGAGTGCCTCGCGAGGAGCGGAAGGCAAAAGCACAACGCCTTTGTCTAACCGGAGCACACGCCCGGCGCGCTCGGCAGCGGCGAGCTCTTTGGGGCCCAGCCCCAATTCCTTAAGTTCTTCTGCCTCCGGGGCGGCGAAAGGCTCGGCGTACAGGCGTTGCTCGAGCTCAGCTACTCCCCTCTCCGCGGGGCCCAAATCTACAGCCTGACCAGGCACGCGCAGCACGCCATCGACCGATTCGAGCTGGGCTGCCGCTACTGCTAGGCCCAGCAGGGCCGGCTCCGACAGGTTCAGCGCGTCCATGGCCGCTGCTTTCGTCAGTCCTGGGGAAAGCGGGTTCGCTGCGGCATGTGCTTCCACAGCCGAAACGAGAGCATTCTTCCACGCGGTCACCTGTCGTGCGGCAATCCACCACCGAGCGAATTCGATGACTCCGGCAGGCTTTTCCTCCACCGAGAAGCCATCGCGCACGAGCTCTTCGTGTGCAGCGTAGCCGCAGCGCTTGAGCCACTCGGACGGGTTCGCCGGCTCTAAAACTTCTAGCTCAGCTGCGCGCTTCTTCGCATCACCACGCCTGCTCAGCTCAGCCGGGTGCACGTCCACGACTTCGAAGCCCGCCGCTACGTGCCGCCCGCCGGGGCTGCGCACCACGAACCGATCGAGCAACGTGAGAGGTAGCGGGCTTTCCAGTGTCAACCGCGCGAACTCACCGCCTAAAGGCCGCAAACGCGCGCCCACCCCCACCGTGCCAATGTGCACCACGAGGTTCTGGGGAAGCTCAGCCATCTCAGTACCAAAGGTTCGGCGAATATCCACGGTATCGAGCACCCGCCAGCGCTCTGGGCTCAGCAGTGCATCCCCACGATGAACCTCATCCGCGGCCACCCCACGGAGGTTAAGCGCCACGCGTCTCACCGGACCAGCGCTGTCCACCGACGTGTTTTCGCTGTGCACGCTGCGCACCGTCACGAGTTGCCCGCCAAGCTGCAGCTCATCCCCCACCGAGACAGTCCCCGCCGCCAGCGTTCCCGTCACCACGGTGCCAGCGCCCTTCACGCTGAAGGCGCGATCGACCCACAACCGCACGCGTGCCTGAGGATCCGGCGCGGGCATAGCGGCGAGCACCCGATCCAGCTCAGTGCGCAATGTCCCCACGCCTTCGCCGGTCTTTGCGGAGACTTCGACCACGGGAGCGTCGGCAAGCGCTGTTTTCGCCAGCTCTGCCTTGACCTGCGCGGTGACCTCAGCGCGGCGGGCAGCGTCTGCCTTATCCGCGCGGGTCAGCGCGACCACACCGTGCTCGATTCCCAGAGCGCGCAATGCATCGCGGTGGTCAGCGGACTGCGCTTGCCAGCCTTCATCGGCCGCCACGACAAAGAGCACCACCGGCGCGGGCCCCACCCCGGCCAGCATGTTGCCCAGGAACTTCTCGTGTCCCGGCACATCGACAAAAGCCACGTCGGCGCCGGAGTCGAGCTTCGTCCACACGAACCCCAAGTCGATGGTCAAACCGCGCCGCTTCTCTTCCTCCCAGCGGTCCGGTTCCATTCCCGTCAGGGCTTTGACCAGGCTCGACTTTCCGTGATCCACATGCCCGGCGGTCGCCACAACGTACACCTACATCACCGCCTGAATCGCAGCAATAAGCTCCGCATCCTGCGCCTCCGGCACGCAGCGCACATCCACCAGGCAGCGTCCCTGGTTCACGCGTGCCACCACGGGAGGCTCGCCCAACCGCAGTGGACGTGCCAGCTCTTCTGGCAACGCCACGGCCCAGCCCGGCAGCGGTACCTCGGGCGCCCCGCCGCCGCCCACACGCCCGGCATGCTCGACAACCTCGCCGCCCACCGCCGCGGCGACCTTCTCGGTACGCTCGCGATGACGTTTAGCGTCAATGTGCAGCGCATCCCGCACGGCGTTAGAGGGAGCGGCAAGGGAGGCCTCAAGGGCGTTAAGCCGCAGCTTATCGATGCGCACCGCCCTCGCCAGCGGATGTTTCTTACACGCGGCGATCGCTTCCTTCTTTCCCACAAGCACGCCGGCTTGCGGTCCGCCGAGGAGTTTATCCCCCGAGAAGAGCACTACGTCCGCGCCATCCCGAAGAGCCTCGCTGGCGGAGGGTTCCTCAGGAAGCACCTCATCGGGTGCGAGCAACCCTGAGCCGATATCCACGATGAGCGGCAGATCTGTGAGTCTGCGCAGGTCTGCAACCGGCACAGAAGACGTAAACCCACTGATCAAGAAGTTCGAGGGATGCACCTTGAGAATCGCCCCGGTGTTCTCCCCGAGCGCCCGCTCGTAGTCCGCCACGTGGGTGCGGTTCGTCGCGCCCACCTCCCGCAAGCGGGTGGCCGTGGACTCGATGAGCTCCGGCAGACGGAAGCCCGCACCAATCTCAATAAGTTCGCCGCGGGAAATGATGACCTCCTTGCCCGGGGCCAAGGCAGCGGTCGCCAGCAACAGCGCAGAGGCCCCGTTGTTGACCACCAGCGCATCCTCCGCGCCGGGGCAGGCAGCCAAGACAGCGTCGACTGCCGCGCGCCCTCTATCCCGTGAGCGCAGGCCGCTGTCCAAGTCCATCTCAACGTCCGTATAGCCAGCTGCTGCCACGAGCGCATCCACCGCTGCCGGCGGCAAAGGGGCGCGGCCCAGGTTCGTGTGGATGATCACGCCCGTGGCATTGATGACGCGGCGCAAGGAATAGGGCTGTGCTACTTCCAGCCTGTCGGCCAGCTCCTCTTGAATGCGGGTGGGGTCAAGGGAGCCGGAGCGGGCGTCGGCAAGCACGGCGACGATGATCGCCCGGACCGAATGCGGTGCCAATCGTTGGTGGGCGTCCTGCACCGCTGGGTACTGGAGGATTTCATCCATCTTCGGGATGAAGCGGCGGGGGTCAGTCATCAAAGTTCCTCCTAGCTGCGCTAATGGCGGAGACGGACAGGAATCGAACCTGCCAGACCGAGATGCTCGGCCTCACCGGTTTTGAAGACCGGGGCGCCCACCAGGACACGTACGCCTCCGTCTGCTCACCATACACGCGGCTAGAATGACCCCCATGTCTGACATCACACTTACCTCCTTTGCCGCCGGTGGCGGCTGCGCCTGCAAGATTCCTCCGGGAGAGCTCGAATCGGCCGTCGCGGGCCTCGTGGGCACCGCGGACCCCAACGTGCTGGTCGGGCTTGACGACGGTGACGATGCCGCCGCCGTGCGCATCCCAAACGGCCTCGCGGTCATCTCCACCGCGGACTTCTTCACCCCGATGCTCAACGACCCCTATGACTGGGGCCGGGTGGCGGCAGCCAATGCGCTTTCCGACGTCTACGCCATGGGCGGCACTCCCATCACCGCCATCAACCTCGTGGGCTGGCCGCGCGAGAAGCTCGGTCTTGATGTATTGCGCGAGGTCCTGCGCGGTGGCATGGATGTGGCCAGCGAGGCAGGGATCTCCATTACTGGTGGACACTCCATCACTGCCCCGGAGCCCACGTATGGTTTGGCTGCCACGGGCATCGTCCACCCCGACAAGATTATGCGCAACGACGCCGCCGAGGCGGGCCTGCCCATCACGCTGACCAAACCAATCGGTGTGGGCATCCTCAATAACAAGCACAAGGCCACCGGTGAAGTCTCCCAGGCCGCGGTGGATTCCATGACCACGCTCAACCGCGACGCTGCCGCGGCCGCCGTAGCCGCGGGCGTGCGCGCGGCCACGGACGTCACCGGCTTCGGGCTTCTGGGCCACCTCTACAAGATGTGCCGCGCCTCCGGTATTGGTGCGGAGCTGGATTTTTCCGCTGTTCCTGCGGTGGACGGCGCCATGGAGGCCCTGGCGGAGGGCTTCATCCCGGGCGGCTCGCGCCGCAACCTGGATTGGGTCCGCCCCCACCTCGACTCAGACTTGAGCGAAGAGGACTTGATCTTCCTCGCCGATGCCCAAACCTCGGGTGGCCTGCTGGTCATCGGCGAGGTTCCTGGCTATCCGGTCATCGGCCGCACCGTGCCGGGCGAGGCGCGCATTACTATCCGCTAGTCACCGTCGAGTGCGTGAGGCCTTCTGCCTGGCGGCGGGCCTCAGCACGGCGCTTCTGCGGGCCGATGCTTGTCGACGGATCTTTCACCGCCTCCAACCCCGCATTGAGCACGCCGAAACGAGTGCAGGCAGAACCCGCCAGAAGCGCCAGGCCGGAGACCACCGACACCGCGCGCGACTTTGTGACCGACGCGATTGCGGTTCCCACCCCGCCCGCGGCAATGAGCGCCTCGGAGGCCTTCATGAGTTTCCCGGGTGTGCCTTCGTGCAGCGGGCGCAGAGGCTCTGGCTCCATGTTCGCTTCCATGACACGGGTCGCGGCCAGATCGGTCGCCGCGGCAGTGATACCGAGTACTCGTGCCGCGCCAGCATTCTCCACCGGGGTAAAGACCATGGCGGCACCCGACGCCGCAGCCGAAGCCGAGGACACGAACACATAAGGCAGATGCTTCTTCGCGTCATTCCACGTCGGGTTTGACGTGTTGGCCAACAGCACCGCCGTGTAGCCCGCCAGCGGGCCACCAAGCACGCCGGCGACAGCGCCTGCTGGACCCGCCGCCGTATCGAGGAGGCGGCGAAGCGACTTCGGTAGCACACCGCCGACCAGTGCGTCCGCTTCCACGACCGCCGGCAGGGCCGCGGCGGAAGCGAAGCTGCCCAGGATCCACGAGCCGATGGACATCGGCGAGGTCACCTTGAAGACGCGGAACATGTTGAGCAGGCGCTCTGGGCGGCCGAGGTCGAGCACCAAAAAGACCGACCCTACCGATGCCGCGGAGAAAGCCGTCATCCGCGTCGAGCGCTTCAGCGGTGCGTTCCCAGTGGCCTGGGCACCGGCGGCCAACATCGCAGAACCGCCGGCCACGCCGCCGAGGAAGAAATAGCCGCCGATGGGCCACTCCCACGGCGGGGCCTTGACTACGGGCTTGCCGTAATACGAGGAGAACTCGAAGTCCTCCGCCATACGCTCTTCTTTGGAACCATCCTGTGCGCCGGCTCCGACTCGTCCACGCCGGCGCTTCTTGCCGCCGCCTCGCCTGCGCCTAGGCTCCTGCGGCGGGCGGTACTCATCGAACTCGCTCACTTGCGGCCTCCCAACATGAATGCCCCGGCCACGGCCAGCGCCATTCCTCCGATAGCTTTCACTGCGGTCTTGTACATCTGCGGCAAATCCGCCGTGGGCACGCGTGGATCCGGCGGCAGCCCGTAGACCTCTGGGGAATCGAGCAACAGGAAAATAGAACCCGTTCCACCGACCCCATCCTGGGAATTGGCGCCGTAGAGACGAGCCTCCGTCAGCCCCTGCTCGTGCAGGACGCGCACACGCTCCTGCGCAGCAGCGAGCATCTCCTCGTAAGGGCCGAACTGGATGGAATCCGTCGGGCACGTCTTGGCGCACGCGGGCTGCTCGCCGATCTTGAGGCGGTCATAACACATGGTGCACTTCTGGGCCACGCCCAAGTTCTTGATCGGCATCGCCTGCCCCGGAATATGGTCAGGCCCTTGGGGTTTCAGCTGCTTCAGCTTTGCCAGCACGTTCACACCCGCGTGGTCAGGGACCTCATAATCCACGGTGGCGGTCTTGTCTGCCTTGAGCGTCACGCCGCCGTCATCGCGGCGCTCAATGACGCCGAAGGGGCAACCGGCCACGCACGTACCACAGCCATTGCACACGTCGTCCTGCACCACGACGGTGCCGAACTCGGAGCGAAAGAGCGCGCCCGTCGGGCACACGTCCAAGCAGCCCGCGTTGGTGCAGTGCTTGCAGACGTCGGAGGACATCAGCCAGCGAAAATCATCGGTATCTGGGGTGACGCTTGGTGCAGAGGTTGTGGGCATACCCAGCGCGACGAGTCTGCGCCCCTCCTCGCGCGCCTGCTCAATGCGCTCGTTGTTTTGCTCGATGAAGGCCACGTGACGCCACGTATTCGCGCCCAGCCCGCCAGTGTTGTCATAGGAGTTTCCGGTAACCGCGTAGCCTTCCACTGGGTTGCGGTTCCATTCCTTGCACGCCACCTCGCAGGCTTTGCAGCCAATGCACACCGAGGTATCGGTAAAGAACGCCATTCGCTGATAGGTCTCATAGCCGTGTCGATCGGCCTTTTCGGTCAAGAAATTCGCCATGAGTCCTCCTTAGCTTTCTTTGCCTTCGTAGTCCGCCACATTGCCTGCGGTGGCATCATCGCCGGTGTTCTCCTCCGAAGCGCCGCTCTCCGTGCTGAAAGCATCTGAGACATCGAGGAGCCGGTTACCTGAGTCGACGGTGAGGTGCGCCCGCTCCTGGTACTCACGCAAGAGCTTGACGCGGGCCTCGCCCCGCGGGCGGCGGCCCGGCTGAATATCGCACGCACCCACCTTGGAGTTCTGGATGAACACGTTCGGCTCTAGGGTCAGACCCAACAGGTCGTTGGCGCCATCGCCGGCCACCTCGGTGGTCTCCGATTCTCCGTAGTGATACGGCAAGCCGATCTGGTGGAAGTCCTCACCATTGATGGTGAGCATCTCCATGCGGTCCGTCACCAAAACCTGAGCCTCGATGACGCCGCGCGGGGACACGATGGTGGCCCACTCGCCGTTGACCAATCCACGCTTGGCGGCCAGTTCCTTGTCCACCTCGCAGAAGAGCCCCGGCTGCAACTCCGCCAAGTAAGGCAAGCGGCGCGACATCGCGCCCGAGGTGTACATCTCCGTCAGACGGTAGGTGGAGAAGACAAACGGGAACACGTCCTCGCCCCGCTCCCCTGGCTCGGGGCGGGAAAGGTTGTCCGCGCGTTTGATAGTCAGGCGCGTCGGCGATTGCTGCTGCTTGTACAGCGCGTTGTGCACCGGCGATTCCTGGGGCTCGTAATGGGTCGGAAGAGGACCGTCGGACAGCCCCTTCGGCGCGAACAGCCAACCCAGGCCGTCGGCCTGCATGATAAACGGATCGTCGCCATCGAGGGCATCGGGGCCGACGGCGTCGACAGGCGCGACGTAGTCCGGGCGCTTGGTCACCGGGAAGTCCGGGACGTCGTCACCGACCCACTTGCCCTGCTCTTCATCCCACCAGATGTACTTCTTGCGCTCCGACCATGGAGTGCCATCCGGCTTGGCGGAGGCGCGGTTGTACAGGATGCGTCGGTTGGCCGGCCAGACCCAGCCCCACTCGAGTGCCACCTCGTTCTGCTCCGAACCCGGGACCTTCTTCGCGGCGTGGTTGATGCCGTCCTTATACACGCCGGTGTAGATCCAGCAGCCGCCGGAGGTGGAACCGTCGGCCCGCATCTCCGTAAAGGCCGGCAAAAGCTGGCCCTTCTTAGGCCCATCAAGGTAGTAGCCGTTGATCTCGCGCAAGATCTCGTCCGAGCTTGGATCGCCGTGCTCATCCTCGGTGTAGTCCCAGGTGACAGACTTGATCGGCAGATCGCGCGGATCAGTCGAATCCGCCAAGCGCTCCCTAATCTTCTTGCCTAGGTGGTAGAAGAACCACGCCTCACTGCGGGCCTGGCCCGGCGGCGGAGTCGCCTGGAAGCGCCACTGCACCATGCGCTGAGTCTGGGTAAAAGTTCCGGACTTCTCCACGTGCGTTGCCGCAGGCATGAGGAAGACCTCGGTGGCAATCTCCTCGGTCTTGAGCTCGCCGTTCTTGACTTCCGGCGAATCCTTCCAGAAACTTGCCGTTTCAATCTCCTGGAAATCGCGGACAACCAGCCACTTCAGCGAGGCCAGTCCGCGGCGCTGCATGCCGCCGTTGGACTGCGCCACCGCCGGGTTCTGGCCAAAGACAAAGTAGCCTTCCACCTCCTTGCGCAGCATGGCCAACAAGGTCTCATACGTCGAGTGCGCACCGGACAGGCGCGGCATGAGGTCAAAACCCCAGTTATTTTCCTTGGTTGCGGCGTCGCCCCAGTAGGACTTCATGAGCGAGACCGCGTAGTTCTCACCCAGCTGCCAGAAACCCTTCTGGTCTTCCTGCCGGAAGGAATCCAGGTAATCTTCCCAGGTCTCCTGATCCGCGTGCGGCATGGGCAGGTAGCCCGGCAGCGAGTTAAAGAGGGTCGGAATATCGGTCGATCCCTGAATCGAGGCGTGCCCGCGCAAAGCCATGATCCCCGAGCCAGGTCGTCCCACGTTGCCCATGAGCAGCTGCAGGATCGCCGCGGTACGGATGAACTGTGCGCCCAGGGTGTGCTGTGTAAAGCCCAGCGCGTAGGCGAAGCACGTGGTGCGCTCCGGGGTGGAGTTCTGCGCAATCGAGTCCGCCAAGTAGTAGAAGTCCTCCGGCGAAATGCCACAGGTCTCCTCCACCATCTCCGGGGTGTAGCGCGAGTAGTGGCGCTTGAGAATCTGGAAGACCGTGTTCGGATCCTCCAGCGTCAGGTCCTTCTCCACGTTCCACGAGGAGCCCTCAGGCTTTTGCACGTACTGCCACGAGTCCGTGACGTACTTGCCTTTCTCCGCGTCGTACCCGGAGAACAAGCCCTCCAAATCCTCGGTGTCCTGGAAATCCGGCGAGATGATCGACGCCGCGTTCGTGTAATTCACCACGTAATCGTGGAAATACAGGTCATTATCCAGCACGTACTTGATAATCGCGCCGAGCAGCACCACGTCCGTGCCTCCGCGAATGCCGATGTGGCGGTTCGCAAAGGCAGACGTACGTGTGTAGCGCGGATCCACGTGGATAATGCGCGCACCACGCTTCTTGGCTTCCACGACCCATTGGAATCCCACGGGGTGGCATTCCGCCATATTAGAACCCTCGATGACGATGCAGTCCGCATTCGCCATATCCTGCAGCGGTTGGGTTGCGCCGCCGCGGCCAAACGACGTTCCTAGACTAGGAACAGTGGCGGAGTGTCATATGCGCGCCTGGTTCTCCACCTGGATCGCGCCGGTGGCGGTAAACAGTTTCTTAATGAGGTAGTTCTCCTCATTATCTAGCGTCGCACCACCCAGGCCCGCAATGCCCATGGTGCGGTTGAGACGACGCCCGTGCTTATCGACGTCCTCCCAGTGCCTCGCGCGTGCCTCCACGAAACGGTCCGCGATCATATCCATCGCGGTTTCTTCATCGAGCTCCTGCCATTCGGTGGCATAGGGCGCTCGGTACTTGATCGTGGTGATGCGGGTCGAGGAATTAATGAGCTGCTCAGACGCAGAGCCCTTAGGGCACAAACGACCGCGGGAAATCGGGGAATCCGGGTCGCCCTCGATTTGGATGACGCGGTCATCCTTGACATAAACGCGCTGAGAACAACCCACTGCGCAGTAGGGGCAGACCGACTGGACGACGCGGTCCGCGTCAACGGTGCGTCCGCGCAGGTCTTCACTCTTAGCCGACTGCGTGGACACGTCGCGGCCGAAGGCATCCTTGTTCCGGATTTGGCGCACAACGGGCCAATTCAGTGGGCTAAAACGTGACATGATTCAAACCTACTGGCTTGGCCTTGCGTTTTCCACCCTGTTCAAGACCAGAAAATACTGAACAAACCCTAAACGCGAAAAGCTGGAGCTTTGCAGCTCCAGCCTCTTAGCCCTTAACCGAGATTACTTGCGGGTCTCGGTGATGCCGTCGGTATCGATTTGCTCCTTGCGCAGATCCTCGGTGTGGGTCTCGGTGTCCTTGATGGTCTCCTTGGAAAGGTTAACCTTCTCCACCGGGACGGTCTTCTTCTCTACATTCACGCGCTCTTCGTGCAGGGTGACGGAGGCTTCCTCCGCGCCGTTATCACCGATGGTGCCGGTGTAGTTGGCAGCGTCAGCCTCGGAAATCGGGGTGCGCTCGACGCGAACCTCTTCGCGCTCAACCGGAACCTCGACGGTCTCGGTATCGGTCACGACGTACTTGCGCAGGCGCGCCTCGCCGGTGGCCACGCGCTCCTTGTTGACGTCCAAGCGCTCCTCGGAGCGGATAACCTCGCCCTCATTGTTGGTGAGGTTGCTGCTGGTAGCAGCAGTCTCATCCTTAGCGTGTGCACCTGCACCAGCACCGGCAACACCAGCGCCAGCTACGCCAGCACCGGCAACGCCAGCGCGCTCATCACGCTCGTCACGGTAGGTGGTTACGTCCTGTGCGTTCTCGAGGTCGTAGTGCTTGAAGATGTCCGCCTGCGCCTCAGGAGTCAGCGGCTTATCGGAGTCAAAATCCGGCGCGTTCTCGATGCGGTCCTTAGAGAAAGCCAGCTTGAGCTCATCACCGGTGAAATCGTGACCACGGAGCGGAACCAAGCTGGAGCTCATACCGAACAGACCGTGGTTGACCTCAACGAAAGTCGGCTGACCGGACTGCTCGTCGACGAAGACCTCCTTGACGGAGCCCAGCTTCTCGCCGGCCTTGTCGTATGCGGTTGCGTTAAACAGATCCTTGATGTTCTTACCCATTGTTTCTCTAAACCTTTCTACATTTGGTCTATATCTCGATGGCAAACGATAGCTTTCATCTCTACCCCCATAAATCCCAGGGGATTGGGGGACGATTTGCTATTTCGTTTGCATTGACACCCACCATACGGACGAAACTACAATGCGCCACCGCCGCATCCCCTTCTTTTGTCAAAATCGCGCGTAGCCGCAGGTCATATTAGCTATAACGATTAGATTACAGACTATTTGAGCACCTCAAACGCCCACCAGTCCCCACTCTGCACTCCCGCCCCATATCCTAGAACGAAACATTAAGGCACTAACTTGCGCCCGCAACGTAGCACCCAACAGCAACCCTCTACGTGACCCCTTACTACTTCCACAGACACAACCAACAAACATTAGCTACCCCCATCCCAACTTTCGGATTCATTAAATGGTCTACTACCCCAATCGTCACACCGCCATACCTGAGTACCCTGAACACCATGAACCAAACTGAACACTTCGAGCTCAAAGTCCCCGGCGGCAAACTACTCGTCGTCGATCTCGATATTGACGCCGACAGCACCGTTACCGCGGCCAAGGTCTCTGGCGATTTCTTCCTCGAACCGGAAGAGGCCTACGAGGCCCTAGCCCCAGCGCTAGTCGGCATCACTACCGCCACAAGCACCGAGGACATCCAATCCCGCCTCGATGCCGCGCTTGCGCGAATCGATTCACCCGTAGCTCTCCACGGATTCGACACCCACCACCTAGCTGTCACGGTCAAGCGCGCGCTGTCTGGCGGCACCGACTTCACCGACCACAGCTGGGAGATCCTGCGTCCTGGGGTTCTGCCTACCCCAGTAAACGTTGCCCTTGACGAGGTCCTCCTCAACGAAGTCGCGGAAGGAAAGCGCGGGCCCACGCTCCGCTTCTGGGAATGGGAAGACCGCGCCGTCGTCTTCGGTTCCTACCAGTCCTATGCCAATGAGTTGGACCAGGAGGGCGTCGACAAGCACGGCATCATTCCAGTACGCCGAATCTCCGGTGGCGGTGCGATGTTCATGGAGGGCGGCAACTGCGTGACCTATTCCCTGTACGCCCCGGACTCGCTCGTGGCCGGCTATTCCTACGAGGCCAGCTACGAGTACCTAGACCAATGGGTACTCGCGACGCTGAGCAAGCTTGGCGTCAACGCCTGGTACGTGCCGATTAATGACATCACCTCGGACGGCGGAAAGATTGGCGGTGCCGCGCAAAAGCGCCGCAAAGGTGCGGTGCTCCACCACACCACGATGAGCTATGACATCGATGCGGACAAGATGATGGAAGTCTTGCGCATCGGCAAGGTCAAGGTCTCCTCCAAGGGCCTGGCCAGCGCAAAGAAACGTGTGGACCCGCTGCGCCGCCAGACCGGCGTGCCCCGCGAGGAAATCATCGACACCATGGCACGCGAGTTCGCCACCCGCTACGGCGCCGTCGACGCTGAGCTTTCCGACGACTCCCTAGCAGCCGCCCGGCGCCTCGTCGACACCAAATTCCTCAACGAAGAGTGGACCAAGCGCATCCCATAATTTGCAGGGGAATTTCTGGGCAGCGTACGGTGTTATAAGTTCTAGTGAACCGATCGGTATAAATCTACCGAACCATTTGGTCCATTTCTATACAACACTGTCTAGAAGGAAAATCTCGTGTCCGACACTTCCTCCCGCGCATCCTCGCGCACGCTGCCCTCGTGGGCCACCGGCTTTGGTGCCCAGGTCATCGCCGGCCTCATTATCGGCCTCATTCTCGGCTTCATCGCCTCCGGCATGGAGTCCTCGTGGCTCTCCGATACCTTGTCCGGCGTCGGCGGCGCGTACGTCCAATTGCTCAAAGTAATGGTCCCGCCGCTCATCTTCGCGGCCGTCGTCACCTCGGTTGCCAACCTGCGCAAGGTGGCTAACGCCGCCTCGCTGGCAATCTCCACCCTCGTATGGTTCGCCATTACGGCCTTCTTCTCCGTCTTGGCCGGCATTCTCGTTGCCCTCGTGATGAAGCCCGGAGTGGGCACAACTGTCGACGCCTCCACCGCCGCCGATCCTTCCAACGTTGGGTCCTGGACCGCCTTCCTCCAGCAACTCGTCCCCGCCAACTTCTTTGGACTCAAGGCTTCCCTGAGTGATGGCGAAGTCTCCCTCAGCTTCGGCGCCCTTCAGCTCCTTGTCATTTCTTTGGCTCTGGGCATCGCAGCGGTCAAGGCTGGCAAGGCAGCCGATCCCTTCCTGCGCTTTACCGAATCCTTCCTCAAGGTCATCCAGGTGGTTCTCTGGTGGATCATCCGTCTCGCCCCGATTGGCACCGCCGCCCTCATCGGTAAAGCCGTGTCTACCTACGGCTGGGATGCGCTGAGCTCCTTGGGCAAGTTCGTCCTCGCGATGTATGTCGGGCTCGCCCTTGTCATTGTTGTGGTCTACCCTGCCGTCCTCGCGTTCAACCGCATTCCAATCATTGGCTTCTACAAGCGCGTATGGCCAGTATTCTCCCTCGGCTTCGTCACCCGTTCCTCCATGGGAGTCATGCCGGTCACCCAGCGCTTTACGGAGAGAGCCATGGGTGTGCCTCGCGAATACGCCTCCTTCGCCATCCCGCTCGGCGCTACCACGAAGATGGACGGCTGCGCTTCCGTCTACCCGGCTATCGCCGCCATCTTCATTGCGCAGTTCTACGGAATTGACCTTTCCCCGACCCAATACCTTCTCATCATCTTCGTTTCCGTCATTGGCTCCGCAGCTACTGCCGGTACGACAGGCGCCACCGTCATGTTGACGCTGACACTCTCCACGCTAGGCCTCCCGCTGGCAGGCGTCGGCCTCTTGCTCGCCATCGAACCCATCATTGATATGGGCCGCACCGCCGTCAATGTCACCGGTCAGGCTCTGTGCGCCACGATCGTCGCCAAGCGCGCCGGCATCCAAGACCAAGCAACCTGGGACGCCGCCGAGGGTGGCGTCAATGACATCATGAACGCTGACGAGAACGAGCGGGAAAGCGTGAACGTTTAGGAATTAAGTGACGTGGAGCACACATAGTTTCTGTACGGTGGAAGCTATGTCCACGTCAACCCAAGCACCACCAGGCCCCGATTCCACACAACACCGCAGCGCTATCAAAGCGTCCTTCATAGGAACCTTCATCGAATGGTTCGACTATGCGGCCTACATTTATATGTCGGCCATTATCTCCCGAGTCTTCTTCCCGGAGATGGAAGGGCGCCGCGCGCTCATCATGACATTCGCACTCTTTGCGCTTTCTTTCCTCGTCCGCCCGCTCGGCGGAATAGTGTGGGGACACTTTGGTGACAAACACGGACGAATTCAAACCCTGACGGTATCGATCACGATGATGTCACTAGCGACAGCCGTGATCGGCTTCCTCCCCAGCTACGAAACCATCGGATTCGCCGCCACCCTGCTGCTTCTACTTTCGCGCATGGTCCAAGGTTTCTCCGCGGCTGGCGAATATGCCGGTGCAGCCACGCACCTCGCAGAAATCGCCCCGACTCATAAGCGGGGCATTTACGCCGCAATCGTTCCTTCCGCCACAGCATCCGGCCTGCTATTAGGCTCCCTCATTGCGGCTTTACTCACCGGCGTACTCGACGACGATGCTCTCATTTCTTGGGGTTGGCGCGTCCCCTTCCTCATCGCACTACCTCTAGGCCTTTACGGCCTGTGGATTCGCCGCAACGCCGATGAGTCTTCCCGCTTTGAGAATCAAGATGACACGGAAGAATCCCCTCTTCGCGAGGTCATCAAATATCCCAAGGCCCTGGCAATAGCCTTCTCGGGCGCGGTTCTCAACGCCATTGGCTTCTACGTCATCCTGACCTATCTACCCACCTACCTCTCCCAGGAGCTGGGCATGGCGGAGACACCTGCCTTCATTGCGTCGTCGGTCGCTTCCGCGTTCTATATCGGCTTCGCACTTCTCACCGGCCTGCTATCGGACCGCCTGGGCCGCCGCACGACCATGCTGTGCGCTGCACTTTTCATGGGACTCTTCATCGTCCCTGCGTTCATTCTTCTCGACGGCGCCGGCATTTTCCTCGTCATCATCATCCAGGTATGCCTCGGCGGCGTGCTTGCGCTTAACGACGGCGTCCTCCCCTCCTTCCTCTCCGAACAGTTCCCCACCCATGTTCGCCTTTCCGGCTTTGCACTCACCTTCAACACAGCTAACGCTGTCTTCGGCGGCACAGCGCCCATGATCGCCACCTGGCTTATTGACAAAACAGACAACCAACTCGCCCCGGCGTATTACCTTGTTGCCGCTGCGATTATCACCGGCGGAGGCGTTCTCTTCGCCTCCAAGCGGAATCGCCTAAAAGAGATCTAACCCACCGCCTCACTCTCCCCCTCCTGGTAGTAACTTCCATCAACGACCCACACTTGAGCTTCAGGCAGCGTCAATCGCCCGACCGCTAGCGATCCGAATTGTCGTTTCAGACGACGAGCAGGGCCGCACGAATTGACTTCCGGCCTGATGCCGCTGTACCAACCTGTCCTGATAGGCGGGCGCCTCGTTTGCCAGAAGATGGGCAAGGTTCCCTCTCCCCCTTGCTTTTTGGGAGTCCTCGGCCAGCCACGGGATCGTGCCTGGCCGGTCCTCGGTCGAGTTATTGTCCGGAGTTGGTGTGCAGCAGTCGGGTTCCCCGCTTTGCCCGGGGCCCTCGCCTGTGGGCGGCGTTCCCTGTCTGATGCGCAGTCTCCTGCGCCGGTTGAGGGCGGCCAATGCCGATGCGAGCACCACGGCTGCGGCGAGGGCTGCGATCAGGGTGCTGTTGTCGCTGATCCAGGCGCTGGCGGCGGCTGACCATACGGCGAGGCTGTTGGCCTGTGCGGTTCCGCCGGTGGCGGCGGGATACCAATACCAGCTGAGGTAGGCGCCGGTTATGGTGAGGATGAAGGCGGCGATGCGGTTGCTGTGCTTGGCCAGGCCGGTGATTCTTCGCCCGAGGGCGGCCCCGGCGATGGCCGTGCCTGCCGAAACGAGCATCAGGACAGTGGCCGAGCCTGCGGCGTAGGCGGCGAAGACCGCGAGCAGCCCGGCGTAGCTGGCGACGGCCTGGGCTTGGGCGATCACGGCCAGGAGCACCCCGAGGGTGCAGCCGAGGGATGCTGCGGCGTATCCGATCCCGAAGGCCACCATGCGCCCGGTTTTGTGACCTGCCCCTGCGGCTTCTTGTGTGCGGGGTTTCGTGGCCCAGGCCGGCAGACGGAGCCGTGGTGTGAGTCCGGTGAGCATGGCCAGGCCCAGCAGGAGAAGGATCACCCCGGTGGCCATTCCCAGCCAGGGCGCTGCGCTGATCAGGGTCCTGGCGCCCGCGCTGACGATCAGCCCGAAGGCTGCCAGGGTCCCGGCGAAGCCGAGGCTGAGCGCGAGCCCGGCCCGAAGCCCGTGGGCCAGACGCAGCGCGAGCGGGCGCGTCCGGGCGTCCCCGATGGTCTGGGCTATCCAGGCGGGCAGGAGGGCGAAACCGCAGGGATTGACCGGGGCAATCATTCCAGCGGCGAAGGCCAGGGCAAGCAGGGCTGTCATTGGGCACCGGCCTTGGTGAGTTCTTCTTGGATCTTTTCCGCAGACGGGTCGGTGGCCCGGAAGGTAACGTCGCCCTTCGCGTCGACCACCACCAGGGTGCTTATGGAGGTGACCTTGTACTGGGTGGTCAGTGTGGCCTCGGTGTCGATGACGGCAGGGAGCTCAGGGGCCTTGATGTAATCGCGGAATCCGTTGATGGTCTCCTTCGGTTCTCGGGGGTCCACGTCCACCAGGAGGTAGTCGGCCGAGCTTCCCAGGGCCGTGGAGGCCTTGTTCAGGGAATCGGCCCCTTCCACACACTCACCGCATCCGGCAGAGAAGAAGAACAGTGCTGCGGGCTTACCGTCCGGGATGGTCCGGGTAGTGCCGTCAATGTCGGAGACCGTAACAGCAACGGCACCGGCCGCGTCGGGCGACGAACCGCCTGACGCGGCCGACGGGCCGCTCGGTGAGCTGGCGCAGGCGGTTGTCAGTGCCATGACCGCTGCCAGAAACAGGGCGGAGGCGAGGTGCCTGGGCCGGGGAACGGACAGAGAACGGCGGGATCTCGGGTATGTCATAGTGTCTGGTGGTTCCTTCCAGGAATGGGGATGGGGACTCAGGCGGTACCGTGGTCGGTGCGGTGGTGCTCGGGGACAACAGATAGGTGAGGGCCTGGTCGGTGGCGGTCAGGGCATTCCTTTGCTTCGGTAGTGGGGGCTTGGAGCTCAGGCGCAGCAGGAGAGCTCGGAGACGTCGGTGGTGAAGGCCTTGGCGGCGATCCTGATGCCCTCGGCCATCGTCAGGTAGGGGCTCCAGGCGGCGGCGACCTGCGCGGTGGTCATGCCCGCTTCGAGGATGTAGACGCCGGCGGCGGCGATTTCCCCGGCGTCCTTGGCCACCGCGGAGAGGCCCAGGATCCGTCCGGTGTCGCGGTCCGCGACAACCTTGATGAAGCCGCGGGTGTCGCGGTTGACCACGGCTCGCGGCACGTACTCCAGGGGGAGGACCCGGCACTCGCAGCTGATCCCGGCGGCGACAGCTTCCTTTTCCGTCATCCCGACCGCCCCGATGGCGGGACTGGTGAAGGTGACCCGGGGCAGGTGCCGGTAGTCGACCTCGGCCAGGGCATCGGTGAACGCATTGTCCACGGCCAAGGCGCCGTGGGCCGCTGCGACGTAAACGAACTCCCGATGGCCGGTCGCGTCCCCGGCGGCCCAAACCCGCGGGTTGGACGTGGCCAGGCGGGAATCGACCACGATCTCGCCGGATGCGCCGGTCTTCACCCCGACGGCGTCAAGGTCCAGTCCCTCGGTCACCGGGCGGCGGCCCAGTGCCACGAGGATGCGGGAAGCGCGGAACACCTCCTCGCCCCCGGCCACGTTTGCCGTCACCGAGACCCCGTCCGGGCCGGAGGCCACGGAGTCGGCCATGGCCCGCCGGACCACCCGGATCCCCTCGTCGGCGAACACCCCCGCCAACGCCTTGGATGCCTCCGGTTCCTCCTGCGAGGCCAACCGGGAACGGACCAGCATGGTCACCCGGGAGCCCAGCCGGGAGAAAAGCTGTGCCATCTCCAGGGCAACATAGCCTCCGCCCAGGATCAGCATTGATTCGGGCACCTCGTCCAGTTCCATCGCCGTCGTCGAGGTCAGGTACCCGGCCTCGGCCAGTCCGGGAACGGGCGGCACGTAGGGTGCGGAGCCAGTGGCCACGAGGTAGTGCCCGGCCTCGATCGTTCTCACTGCACCATCCGGGGAGATCACCCGGAGCAGCGGTGCGTCCTGGGTTCCGGTGAACGACGCGTCCCCCGAGATCATCGTCCACCCGTAGTCCGCGGCCAGATCGACGTACTTCTCCGTGCGCATGCTTTCAACCAGCGCGGCCTTGCCCTGAATCAGGGCCGGCATGTCCACCGGGCCCGCCGAGGCCGCCACCCCAGGGAAGCGGGCCGAATCCAACGCCACGTGGCGGGCCTCCGCGGCAGCCAGGAGCGCCTTCGACGGGACGCAGCCCGTGTTCACGCATGTCCCGCCCACGGTGCCGCGCTCCACCATCACGACGCGCTTGCCCAGTCCGGTGGCCCGGATCGCGGCCGCAAACGCTCCGCCGCCGGAACCAATAATCGCCAGATCGAACTTTTCGTTTGTCATTCCAGATGTCTCTTCCCTGTGGTTCAAAAGTTCCTATGGAACCATTGTGAACCTTCCAGTACAATGGAAGGTCAAGTGTGGTGGCCATTGGAAGGGGAATCGGCGAACATGAGGATCGGACAGCTTGCGGAAGCAACCGGAACCACGACCAAGACCCTGCGGTTCTACGAGGAGTCGGGGCTGCTCCCTCCGGCCGAGCGATTGGCCTCCGGCTATCGGGACTACGCCGAGGATGCCGTGGGTCGGGTCGGGTTCATCCACCGGGGCCAGGCCGCCGGGCTGACCCTCGCCCAGATCCGCCAGATCCTCGACATCCGCGACGGCGGCCAGGCGCCCTGCGAGCACGTGCGCGACCTGCTTGACGTGCGCCTCGCTGAGATCGAGCAGCAGATCGCGCAGCTCTCCGTGCTGCGCGACACTATCGCGGACCTCAGACAGGACGCCGCACACCCGGACCCTGAAACGTGCAGCACCGATCAAGTGTGTAGGTACTTGTAATCCAATTGGGCACACCTCCTTAGCAACCACGCTATGCGAGAGTTGCAGCTCGACGAGAGCCAGGATGACAGGATTAACCGCCAGGAGCTATCTATAAATAGGGACTATTTCTTACCTGGAAGTAACATTTTGGCGGTTGAGGATAATACCTTTGGTGCATTTTGAGCCAAAGTAAAAATAGTCCCCTACGGGAAGACGGAAATAAGACAGTTCCCGGTGGACAAGAACAGTCTTCGCGAGCAGGTAGTTGGTGGGCCCTTGCGTTCATAATTCTGTGCACCATCACCACCATGATCGACAGGCGAAAACCAGGTTCTTCGGGTGGGTTGGCCCGCCTTCGGCCCAGTTGTGTCGGTAATCCAACTGGCTGAGAAAAGCAGGCTCGCCACAGCCGCCGACCCGGCAGGTACCGTCGCGGCCTTCGACAAGTTTGCGCATGATGATTCCTGGCTGGTAGCCATCGGCCTCTTTTATCTCTTCGGTTAAATCCCGCATCTTGTCATGTGGCATGGGCTCAGCTCGCCAGCCGAAGCCTTCAATAAAGGTCGGTGCATCCTCAATATCGCAGGCCTGGTAGGTGTGGAGCACCACCTCAGCTGGTGGCTTTATCTCACCGGAAAGCAGTTTGATGACTGCCTCAGCGACAGTGATGTCTTCCTTGGCGGCGGTCTGGTGGATGAAGGCATCGAGTTTAATGCCGGTGTCTTCCCCAACCTGCAGTTCCAGCCAGGCAGAGGTGCCGTTAGAAGAAAACCGGTACGTATCTTTAGGCCGGGTATCTTGGTAGGCGATGGAATCATCCAGGGTTTTACAAATATCGCGGACTTTGCGCCTGATTTGACTACGTGTAGGAAAAGCTTGGTTCGGCTTAGAAGGGGTGAAGAAGTCAGCCAGGAGG
>NZ_KV821981.1:0-44331 GCF_001815785.1 Corynebacterium sp. HMSC056F09 | reverse complement strand
ATCAGTCAAGGCTGTCAGTGCTGACATGGGTTGATCGATAGCAATGAGGGATTCAATGTCGAGCAGGCAGTGGGTGTCTTGTATGGCTTTGACTTTCGGCAGACTTTCTAGCCGGTGGATAGCACGCAGGCCGGATTTGATGTGGCCTTCCGGCAGTGACCAGGCGGCGACTAGGGATAGTGCGGTGGTGTTGATATCGGCGTGCAGGCTGGGCATGGCCCCGACCCAGGTTTTATAGGTGGCCCGGCGGGCTTTGGAGCGGGCTATGGCGTGTGGGTTATTAGGGTTGGTGGTGGAAAAGAAAAAGGTAGGCGGGCGTGTAGCGGTGGTGGTCATGGGTATCTCCCCCGAGATAAACCTGTGTTAGAAGAAGTGTTCTAACCATAATCCTAGCGGCCACCGCCACACATGGCTATAGCCTGTGGTAAATTCCCGTCAAGTCGTTACTATAAACGGGGGTAGCCACCATGGGTTAGCCAGAACATTCGACGCCAACCAACGAAAAATCCCACCAACGTGGAATCTATTCGTAGCGCACGTCACCACGTGCAACGTCCTTGCGCCCATGAACAATGAAGTAGACCACAGAAGCAACCAGCATCAAAGCCGCCAGCATCCAGTACATGGCGGAGTATCCCGTCGCGGAGATAACCTGCCCCAGCAGAATCGGACCGAAGCCGATGCCTAGGTCCAGCAGCAAGAAGAAGGTCGAGATCCCCGCACCCATTTCATACATCGGCACCAGGCGCACAGCGATTGCCTGACCAGCCGGAAGGATAGATCCATATCCGATGCCCACCAAAGCACCCGCGACAATAATCTGCCAATCGGCACTAGCCGAAGCCAGGACAGCCAAGCCAGCGATAAAGAAGACGAGCGAGGAGTAGATGATGATGTTGTCACCGCGCCGATCCTGCAGCCTGCCCAGCACAAAGCGCAGGATGAGACTCACAACCGCATAAGCCAAGAAGAAATAGCTAGCGCCCTTCTCCAGACCGGCGTGAGCGGAATAGCCATTCAGGAAGGTAATGATGCCCGTATAAGCAACACCGACCAAAAGGATGAAGACGCCGAACGGCGCCACCGCCGGGTGCACAATATTCCCTAAGGAGAAGGTCACACTGCGACGCTCCTCCGCCGGTGCCTTGACGACGAGCCCCAAGCCCATGGCCACTACCGTCAGCGTCAGCGCCACCAGAAACACGGTGTTATAGCCAGCATTGTGGACAATCGCAAGACCTGCCGCCGGACCAAAAGCGGTAGCCAGCGTCGTCCCCAAGGCGAAGTAGCCGGTTCCCTCAGCGCGGCGATGGTCAGGAATCACCGATTGCGCCACGGCCATCACAGCCGTCGAGGCAACCGCATAACCAAAGCCATGCAAGATACGGACAGCGAACAACAGTGGCAGAGACTGAGCTGGGAAATACAGCGCCATCGCCACAGTGACCACGATGAGGGAGACAACCAGCGAGCGCTTCCGCCCAACAGCATCCACGATGTAGCCCGAAAAGAGGCGAGCAATCGTCGCCCCCACCACGAAGGCACTTGAGGCAAACCCGCCCGCCGTGTCCGAAGCTTGGAACTGCTCGACGGCATAGAGCGCCATGATGGTCACAAGCAGATAGAAGACCGTAAATTGGGCGAAATTCACCAACCACGCAAACACGAATGTCGGCGTAATGAGGGACTGGGATTCAGAGGACGTTTGAGACACCTTCTTCAGCAGTGTTATGGAATTAAGACTTCCACAAGCTACCAAAGATCAGAGATACTTTCGAATCCGTCCTCAGGGTCGTGCCACGCTTGACGACGTCCCTATCCGAACAGTTTTCGCAGGTAGGGCGAGCCGAACTTCCAATCAGGGTCCATCTTTTCACGCAGCTCGCAGAACTCGTCAAATCTTGTATAAAGTTGAGCAAAGTCGCTCCGAGACAGGGAGTTCATCTTGCCCCAGTGCGGGCGCCCGCCCGCTGCGCGCAAGATGGGCTCGAGCTTCGGCATGTAATCCTGCGGGTTGAGCGCACGCGGAATGTGGAAAGCAATGTACATCGATTCGCGGCCCGATGCCGTCGAGAGTGCAACGTCATCCGCGGCCGTCGTGCGCAGCTCCATCGGAAATCCGATGCGCCAATCCTGCTCGTCGATGAAACGGCGGATTTCGCGGACGGTGGTGGGGCCGTCGGCAAGCGGCACTGCGTACTCCATCTCATGAAAGCGAACCCGGCGCGGACTAACGAAAACGTCGTGGGCGGCGGAACGGTAGCGGTTATTGGAGATGACCGATGTGGCGAACTTGTTGAGCGTCGGAATCGTCCCCGGAATAAGACGTCCCAGCGCCAGGGCGGCGGCGAAGGCGCCGTTGCCGATGAGCTCGTCGTCGATAAGCGCCTTGAGACGTGAGCGGCGCTCCCCGTTCGGTTCGAGGCGCGTGTTGGCCTTGACCATCGCGCGGTCGGTGTGCGGGAACCAGTAGGACTCGAAGTGGTCGACGCCCCTAGAGAGCTCCTCCCAGTTATCCATCAGCTCATCGAAGGCAATGCCGGACTCCTCAGCCAGCAGGTCAAAGGCATCCACGCACTGCATTTCGACTTCGACAACCACGCCGAGCGCGCCCACGCTGACGACCACGAGGCGAAGGAGTTCTGGGTCTTCGTCGATGGAATAGGAGCGGGTGTTGCCGTCGGCGTCGATAAGCGTCAGCCCAGTGACCGTGCCCGCAAAGCCCGTGTAATTGATGCCGGTGCCGTGGGTCGAGGTGGAAATCGCGCCCGCCAGCGATTGCGGGTCCACATCGCCCTGATTAGCCAGGGCAAGACCAAAGGGGCGCAGAAGGGCTGGGACATCACGTAACCGAGTGCCCGCCAGGAATCGGACGCGTTTGCGCTGCTTATCGACGCTCACCAGTCCACTCACGTGATCGAGATTGAGCATGGTCTCCTCCCCCGCTGCGATGGGAGTGAAGGAGTGACCCGCACCGACCGCGCGCACGCTGCGGGCGCGGCTGATGATGCCAGGAATCTCATCGATTCGGGAGGGCTGCACAAACTCCTGCGGTTTCGTGGTGACCGATCCTGCCCAATTGCTAAAAGTTGTTGTCATCGGAGTGTCCATCCTTGTCCTCTATAGGTGTCCCATACATCAACACCGTCGTGTCCGACGGCGAGGAGGTGGTCGACGTTTTCTGTCATTTCGCCGGCCTTGGCGTGGCGGAACCACACCAGATCCTCGACGTTCAGAGCGGCCCCATGCAGCGGTGTCTGCACCTCACCGGCACCCTCCGTGCTGGAGTAGCTCAGCCCTGCCGGCCACACCGGAACCGGAACGCGATCCTTCGCGGGCGGCCCGGAGGCGATCCAGCCGCCGGAGTTGACCGTCGCCCAGCCCGGCGCGGGCACACGGGATACTTGGCAGACGAAGAACGCGGCCGCCTTGTGGTTGATGCCTGTGAAGTCATCGAAGATCGCCGGCGTGTAGAAACCGGAGCCAGCGGCCAGTTCGGTCAAGGTTCCCTCGGCCGCGGATTCCTGGAGGCTACCCGTTCCACCACCGTTGACGAATTCAATGTCCGCCACCTCCCGCGCGGCCTCCACGCAGGCTCGGCGTCGCGGGGCCAAGTCCGCCATGGACTTGGTGCGCAGCCAGCGCTTGACCGCTCCCACCGGACCCGGCAGGCCATCCGCAACGGATGCCACTTGCCCCTCATAGGCCATGAGACCGACAAGCCGGTGCCCGCGCCGAAGAATCTCGCGCGCAAGCACCGAGACCTGTTCCGGCGTACGCACGGGTGAGCGCCGCGGGCCCACAACCGCGCCCGGCAAGTGAAGGGTGCAATCAATGTCGATGGCCACACGCAGGGAGCCCTCAAGCAGGTCTAAGAGCTCAGCACTATCCACCATGATGGTGATAGCCTCGCGCGCGGTGTCATCCGCTGCGAGCTCACGCAGAGCCTTGCGGTTGACGCTCGGGTAGGCCACCACGATGTCGCGGAAACCCTCCTCCACTAGATGCAGCGCCTCCGGAACGGAATAGGCGAGGATGCCACGGTAGCCCTCATGCTCGAGAGCGCGGCGAAGTGCTGCCACGCTGCGTATTGATTTCGAGGCCACGCGGATGGGCAGTCCCCCGGAGCGGGCCGGCATCTGTGCAGCGTTGTAGTCGAATGCGTCGAGGTCAATGACGCCTACGGGCGCTGGGCTTTCTCCAGATCTGACGAGCGGCTCGACGGCCGCGCGTACCTGGGCCTGTGGAGTGGTCGCGAGGATTGGCATAGCGTCATCCTAACCACGATTAATTTAGTTTGTGAGACAAATCTCGAAAAATCTATAGCGCCATCGCATATTTTTGGGACAATAGACCGCATGAAGACCTTCACTCAGACCCGTCTGCCCCAGCGAGTGCTCAATTTCTTAGACACGGATCCCGCCCGCGATGTTTGCGGCACGGGTGAGCAGCACCAGGCTCACGCGCCTTTTAGCGGTGAGGAGCTCTTTAGCTTCCCCGTCGCCACCGCCGGGGACGTCGAGAAGGCCGTCAATTATGCGCGCGCCGGCGTTGGTCAAGGTGACCGCGCTGCCATCTTGCTGCGCCTGCACGACCTCGTTTACGAGAATGAGGAGCTCATTCTCGATCTCATTCAGGCAGAAAACGGCAAGTCCCGCTCCCATGCCTATGACGAGCTGATGGATCTGTATAACTGCGCGCGCTTCTACGCGGTCAATATCCGCAAGGCCTTTGGCGCTGACCGCCACCCCGGCGCGCTTCCCGTACTGACTAAAACGCGCACGCAGCACTACCCGCTGGGCGTGGTGGGGCTTATCTCTCCGTGGAACTATCCCCTGTCTCTGGGCGTGGGCGACGTCCTGGCAGCACTCTCGGCCGGCAATGCCGTGGTACACAAGCCGGACTCCCAGACCACGTTGACGGCAATTCTGCTGCGACGCCTAGCCATTGAGGCGGGCCTTCCGGAGGCCGCCTGGCAGCTGGTTCCCGGCCGCGGGGCGGAGGTGGGCGATGCCCTCGTGCCGCTGGTGGATGGCCTCTCCTTTACCGGTTCCACCAAGGCCGGCAAGTCCATTGCTACCCAGGCAGCGGGGCGCCTCATCCCCACGATGCTGGAGCTGGGCGGCAAGAACCCGATGCTGGTGCTTGACGACGCCCCCCTTAAGCCCACCGCCCAAGGTGCCGTGCGCACCGCATTCTCCTCCTCCGGGCAGCTGTGCATGTCCGCCGAGCGCGCCTATGTTCACGAGAGCGTCTTTGAGGAGTTCCTTGCAGAACTCAAGAACGCTCTGGACCAGCAAGTGCTCGGGTCGGCCTTCTCCGATGCCGCCACCATCGGCTCGCTGACCTCGCAACGCCAGCTCGATACCGTTAAAGCCCACGTGGAGGATGCCGTGTCCAAGGGCGCCACCGTGGTCTACGGAGGAAAGGCCCGGCCGGACCTTGGTCCATACTTTTATGAGCCCACCGTGCTGACTGGTGTGACCCCAGAGATGGATCTCTATGCCACCGAGACTTTTGGACCGGTACTGGCGGTATACCCTATAAGCTCCGATGCCGAGGCCATCCAGCTCGCCAACGACACCGCCTACGGCCTATCCGCATCGGTGTGGTCTGGAAACTCCCGCCGCGCGTGGAAGGTGGCCTCCCAGCTGGAGGCCGGCATGGTCAACATTAATGAGGGCTTCGCCGCAGCCTATGGCTCCATCGCCGCGCCCGGTGGCGGCGTCAAGGAATCTGGACTGAACCACCGCCACGGTATTACCGGCATGCGCCTGTGGGCCAACGAGCGCACCGTGGCCGAGCAGCGCCTGCACCCGCTTGCGCCCTCGGAGTACATCTCGCCGGAGCGCTTCCGCCAGCTGGTGTCCACGGGCATGCAGCTGATGAAGACTTTCCGCCTCTAAACGCCATCTAAACAACTATGAAGGAACTTACCCGCGACGAGCTTCTCGCCCGTCGGCTCATCGCTCAAGGCCTTGCACCATCGGCCGCGCGGCCGACTCTGGCGTCAGCCCTCGATGTTGCCGAGCATCTCCTCGCTCTCCAAGGCCAGACCTACGATGCCGGCATCAGAGCGCTTTCCCTTCGCGCTGGCTGCGATGAGCAAAAGGTACTCGAAGACATTGCTCACTTTCGCGTGGTGCGCTGTTGGCCGCAGCGCGGCACGCTGCACTTCATGCCGGCTGCCGACGTCCGCTGGATGTCCCGCCTCCTCTATCCACGAATGGCTTCCAGCCAGAAATCTCGGCGGCCGAGTTTGGGGCTGAGCGAAGACATGGTGGCAGCTGCCTCGGAAGCGCTTCACAGCGCTGCGACCGAACCCCTGAGCCGCACGGAAGTCTACGAGATTTTCGCTGAAGCTGGTGTTGATCCCACTGAAGGCAGGGGCTCCCACCTACTCCGCGCCTTTGGTGGTGCCGGTGACCTCGTGCAGGGCCCGAAAGCTGGCAACCAAGAGACTTTCCTCCACGTAGACGCGCTACCTACCGTCCAGCGCGAGCCGGAGGAACCGCTTGCTGAGCTGGCCCAGCGCTATGTCGAAGGGCACGGGCCAGTATCCGCAGCCGACCTCCAAGCATGGTCCAAGCTCAGTAAATCTCAGGCCACCAAGGCCCTGACATCGACGGTTGCTCAACCTGTGTTCCACGAAGGTCAGGACTTCTGGATGGCCACTTGGCAGGAGGATGTCACGTCTAGCGAGATCGAGAAGGCCCTAAAAATTCGCCTCGAGCTCCCCGCCTTTGATGAGTACCTTCTGGGGTATGCACACAAGGAATGGATCGTTCCCGATGAGATCCGCAATGATGTCCTGACCAGGAACGGCCTCAGCTGGCCGTGGGTCATGGAGGGCGGACGCGGCGTGGCCAGCTTGCGTTAGCTGCAAGCGTTACGGCATTCGCAAAATGCGGCGATGAACCGTGCCGGCAGGTTCAACGTGGATGAATACCTCGGCGCCAGGGAAAAGCTCGTCAATGGCGTCTTCGATGCGGTCGGCGATGGTGTGCGAGTGCAGCACCGTCCACTCGCCGGGTACGTCCATGGTGAGATAGACAAGGCGCTGGCGACCCGCTGCCACTGTGCGGCGCGAGGTAAAGGAGACCTGGTGGTGGTCCTCCAGCTCATTGAGAAGCGCATCCAGCTGCCCGTGTTCTTTCTTCGGCAAGGACTCCGACAACAGGGAGCTCAACGATTCTTTGAGCAACTTGTAGCCAGTCCACAAAATATTGAGGCCCACGGCAAACGCGATGATGGGGTCCAGCCACAGCCAGCCTGTCAACGTCACTGCCCCAATACCGACGATGACGCCGACGGAGGTCCAGACGTCGGTAAGCAAGTGCTTTCCATCCGCCTGCAAGGTGGCCGAACGGTGTTGTTTACCCGCGCGCACAAGCAGAAAACCGACGCCCAGGTTCAGCAGGGATGCCACGAGCGATAGTAAGAGTCCGAGCCCTGGCTGCTCCAGTGGCTGCGGATCCAGAAGCCGGCGAATGGCCGTGTAGATAATCATCGCCGCAGCGACGAAGATCATTGCACCCTCCACCAACGCAGAAACATATTCGGCCTTGCCGTGGCCGAACTGGTGGTTTGCGTCCGCCGGCTTTGCCGCAATCTTAATAGCCACAAAACCTACAACGGCGGCGACGAGGTTCACACCAGATTCGAGGGCGTCAGAAAGAAAGCCCACCGATCCCGTCACCGCAGCAGCGACAATCTTGAGCGCGATCGTGGCCACTGCAGTAGCAATGGAGAGCTTCATAAAGCGTTCGAGCAGCAACTGCTCGGTGGGAAGAGACATAATGTCGGCCTTCGAGAAGAGATTTCTACAGCCCCTTAGAGTACCAAAGCCGGATGTGCACGCACTGTTCACTGAATGTTTACCGCGTGCGGTCGCGAAGTACATAAACCGTCGTTAGTTTGTACTTTATGTCCACAGACATAACTCGCCCAGTCCTTCTCTTCGATTTTGATGGGACCGTCAGCCTTGGCCACGGCCCCGTTCTGGCCTATGCGCGCCTCATTGCAGAGAAAGCCGGGCACCCATCCATTGCTCAAGACGCCGAAGCGCTGCTGAACTCCGATAACGTCGGCTCAGCACGCGACGGCTACCACCTCGTCCGCACTCTCGCCGCCGAACTCGACGTGCCGGAAGAGACCTGCCAGGAGGCATATATGGCTTCCCGGGAGAACCTCGCCGACACCGGCATCACCGCCCCTGAGGGGCTTGCCGAATTCCTTGCCTCCTACCCCGGCAGCGCCATTCTGGCGACGAACTCTCCAGAGATTGGTCTTAGCGCTGCCCTTCACACACTGGGCCTCGACAGGTCCTTCGACACCGTCTACACCAGGGTGGGCAAACCCGAAGGACTGACCCGCATCCTGAACACCGATCTCGCCGACACGGATCCGACTCACCTCATCGCCTTCGGCGATATTTGGGAGTTCGACCTCGCACCCGTGGCCGCCGTAGGCGGACGCACCGTGCTCGTTGACTCCCCCTTCGCAACCTCCCCTGAGGCTGACCCGACGTGGCGCGTCACCCGCGTCACCGACATCTTTCCCGAACTGACCTCCGCTCTTTAACCCACACGCACAGAAAGACATTCATTATGCGCCGTTTCACCGCTCTTGCCGCCACCGCACTTACCTTGTCCCTCTCCCTCACCGCCTGCTCTTCCGACTCCGATAACGGTTCCGATTCTGCCAAGGGATCCGATGACAAGCTCACCCTCGCGCTCATCCCAAACGAGAAGGTCAACGATCTCGTCACCACCGCCAAGCCGCTGACCGATTACCTCTCTGAGGAGCTCGGCGTGGAGGTTGAGGGTGTCGTGACCAAGGATTACCAGGCCGCCGTCGAGGCCATCGGCTCCGGCCAGGCTGACATCGCCATCGCCTCCGCCGCACAGCTGGCCTCCGCTGAAGACATGTACGACGCCCACGCTGTGCTGCAGGACGAGCGCTTCGGCGCGGATTCCTACGCCGGCCAGTTCGTCACCAACAACCCCGACAAGTACTGCGAAGACGAGCCAGTCAAGTCCACCTACGCTGCCAGCGGCGCCGAGTACCTCTACTGCAACGGCACCGCCACCGCAGACGAGAACAAGGGCCAGGGCCCGAAAGGCCTCGAGGCGCTGAAGAAGATCGATGGTAAGACCACTGTCGCTATGCTCGGTGCTACCTCCCCGGCCGGCTACCAGCTGCCCGTCATGGCGATGGAGTCCCAGGGTATCGACGTCGATAGCCTCAAGAAGGTCCCGGTAACCTCCAACGATGCTTCCATCATGGCCGTCTACAACGGCGACGCTGAGGTGGGCTTTAGCTTCTGGGACGCACGCTCCACCATCGACTCGTCCGAGGCTCCTGACTTGGCTGAGAAGCTCGTCGTCTTCGGGTACACCGAGATGTACCCCAACGGCGGCGTCGTCATTTCGGACGATGTCCCAGAAGAGCGCCGCAAGGAAATCACCGACCTCATGGATGGCTTCTCCGAGGTTGACCCGGACACCATGTCCGCCATCTTCGACATCACCGACTGGGTTCCGGCTAAGAAGGAATCCATTGACATGGCGCGCAAGGTCAACGAGCGCTTCGCACAGTAGGTCCGCGCTCCTCCACTGCCCAGTTCCCACTCAGAAAGGTTCCCCATGACGGAGGAGAAAGCGTGGGGCATTCGGTTCGAGAATGTCTCGGTGCGCTACCCCAACGGAACGCTGGCGCTTGACGACGTCTCCGTGGACATCGCTCCCGGCGAATTCGTCGCCATCGTCGGCCTGTCCGGCTCTGGCAAATCCACGTTCATCCGCAGCATCAACGGCCTCGTGCAACCGACATCCGGCAAGATTTTCGTCGGCGACCACGAGATTTCTGCGGCGAAGGGAGCGCAGCTGCGGAAGCTGCGCGGCCGCATCGGCATGATCTTCCAGGAGTTCAACCTGGCGGACCGCGCGAGCGTCTTCTCCAATGTCCTCGTCGGGCGCTTTTCTCACAATCCCAGCTGGCGCACCCTGTTGGGAATCTCTACCGCCGAGGACAAAGCAATCATCGCCGAGGCCCTCGACTCCGTAGGGATCCTCGACAAGGCGTGGAATAAGGCCGGCGCCTTATCGGGCGGCCAGAAGCAGCGCGTGGCCATCGCTCGCGCCCTGTCCCAGAAGCCGGCGATCATGCTGGCCGATGAACCCGTCGCCTCCCTCGACCCGCCCACTGCCCACTCCGTGATGAAGGATCTGCGCCGCATCAATACCGAGCGGGACCTGACCACCCTGGTGAACTTGCACCTGGTGGATCTGGCGCAAGACTACGCCACACGCATCATCGGCATTCGCCACGGCAAGATAGTTTTCGATGGGCCCGCCGCAGGCTCCACCGTGGAGGATTTCGAAGCCATCTACGGCCGGCGCATCCGCGAGGAAGACCAGCTGGGAAGTCAGGAGAGCCGGGCATGACGGCGGTACTTCCCCCACGGCAGCGCAACTGGCCCGGCATCCTTGGCGGGCTGGCTGCTTTTCTCGCGCTCACCATCGCCACCTGCGTCCCCGCCTGGGGCGGAATCGAGATCGACTTTGGGCAGATCGCTCGCAACTGGCGCAACGGCGCCGACCGCTTGGCCCTGATGTTCAGCCCCGACTGGTCCATCCTCCCGCGCACGTGGGAGCCGATGCTTGAAACCCTCGCCATGGCCGTCGTCGGTGCCGCCATCTCTGCGGTCATCGCTCTGCCCCTATCCCTGTGGGCGGCGCGGCCCACCAACCCATCGACACCGTGGCGCTCGCTAGTGCGCGGCATCGTCAACGTTGTCCGCGCGGTGCCCGACTTGGTCTACGCCACCATCCTCGTGGCCATGCTCGGCGTCGGTGCCCTGCCCGGCATCATCACGCTGGTGCTCTTCGACGTCGGCATCGTGGTCAAGCTCGTCTCCGAAGCCATCGACTCCGCGGATGATTCTTACATGGAGGCCGGCCGCGCCGCCGGCGGCACGCAAACCCAGATCAACCGGGTTACTGCCCTGCCGCAGACCTGGCCGGTCTTTGCCAGCCAGGTGATCTACTCCCTCGAGCTCAACGTCCGCATCTCCGCGGTCCTCGGCCTCGTGGGCGCTGGTGGCATTGGCCTGCTTATCGACGAAGTCCGTGGTTTCTACCGCTATGACGCGCTCTCCGCCATCGTGCTCGAGCTGCTCGTCGTGGTCATCGCTCTGGAGATCGTGTCCGTCAACCTGCGAAAGAGGCTGCGATGAGCACTGCACATGTACTTCCCTCCCGCTCCCGCAGCTGGGGAGTCTTCGCTGCGTGGGCCGGAATCCTTATGATCTTGGCGCTGTCCTTTGGCTACATTCGCGTTGATCTGACGGCTCTTAAAGATTTGCCCTCGAACATCTGGCACTACCTCGTGCTCATGTTCTCCAACCCGGACTGGTCCAAGCTGGGTGAGGCCCTCCTGCAGACCTGGCGCTCCGTGGCCATGGCCTGGATCGGCGCGCTGCTCGGCGTGTTCCTCTCCACCATCCTCGGTGTCCTGGCTGCCAATACGGTCTCCCCGGGCTGGGTGTGTCTGCCACTGCGTGCGCTCTTTGCCATCATCCGCGCGGTACCGGAGATCATCATCGCCATCATTATCCTCACCGTCACCGGGTTGACCCCGTTTACGGGCGCGCTGGCTCTGGCCATCGGCGGCATCGGTACGCATGCGAAGTGGACCTATGAGGCCATTGAAACCGCGCCGACTGGCCCAGCCGAAGCAGTCAAGGCAGCCGGCGGCAGCCTGGCAGAAATGGTGCGCTGGGGAACCTGGCCCATTGTCCAACCGGAGCTGGCTTCGCTCGCGCTCTACCGTTTTGAGATCAACGTGCGCACCTCCGCGGTCCTCGGCCTCATCGGCGTGGGAGGCATCGGTGACATGCTCACCGGCTATACGCAGTACCGCCAGTGGGACGTCGTCGGCGTCCTGCTCATCGTGGTCATCGTCATCACCATGTCCATCGACGCCATCTCCGGCGCTATCCGCCGCCGCATCGTGGCTGCCAAATTCACCTGATAGTTAGCCCTATGACTGATTCCGCCCCACTCTCCGCGCACATCACCACGCGCATGCCGAGCCTGCAGCCCATCGAACAACGCGTGGCCCAGGCAATCCTCGAAGACATGGACTTCGTCCTGCACGCCACTGCGGACCAGCTGGCGGCCAAGGTAGGCACGTCCCGTACCTCCGTCATCCGCACCGCGAAAGCGCTGGGCTACGACGGGTACCAGCAGTTGCGTGTGGCGCTCACGCAGGAGATTGCGCAGCGCCCCACCCCGCCGGCGGGTGCCGATTCCACCCACGTCGGCCGCATGAGTGCCGAGATTGCCTCCTTCAGCAACTACCTGCATGGGCTTACTGTCCTGCTCAACGAGGATGAGCTAGCCGCGACAGTGGAGGCAGTAGCGCAGGCCAAGCGTGTTCTCCTCGTGGGCAATGGCCTCTCTGCTCCCTTGGCGCAGACCATGGCGCTGCGCCTCACAAGCATCGGGCGCCCAGCCGAGTTCGTGGCGGAGGCCATGGGCCAGCACATCGCGGCGACGCAACTAGACGCAGAGTGCGTGTGCCTCGTCGTTTCCGGTTCAGGGTCGACCACGCTCACGCTCAAAGCCGCGACAGCAGCCTTCGAGGCGGGCGCGAAGCTCATCGCGCTGACCTCGTTTACCTCCTCGCCCTTGGCGGAGCTCGCCTCCTACACACTGGTCATCCCCTCCCCGGATGGGACATTTCGTGCAGAGCTGCAGGATGCCTCGCGCGTTGCTTTTCTGCTGGTGCTTGAAGCACTCGTGACGCTGGTGGATTCCCACCTCGATGATTCCGCGGCACGGCGCACGGTGCTCTCTGTGCTGCAATCGGCGATGGAAGATTAATTTTCCAGGTAGGCGTAGGCCGCGGCGATGAGAGCCTGCGTCGCCGTGGTAAGAGTCGGCTGCAGCTCCGGAGCAAAGCGCGGGTTGTGGTTGGGGATTGACGCACCGTCGGTACGCCCGCCGAAGCCCCAGAAACAATAGGGAGCGCCGAAGGCATCGGGGATACGAGAGAAATCCTCCGAGGCGGTCCACGGCTCCATGTCGAGGACGTTGTCGCTACCAAGGACGTCGATAAGCTGCGCGCGCACCTTGTCGGTCACGTCGTCATCGTTGACGGTGAGGGGGTAATTATCACTCTGCACAAACTCCGGCTCGCGCGGGGACATCGCTGCCCAGCACTCCGCCTTAACAATGCGGTGAATCGCCTCGACGATCTGAGCCCGGACGTCTTCGTCATAGGCACGGATGTTGATGCGTAAGGTCGCCGAATCCGGAATGATATTGGCCTTCGAACCCGCCTGCAGTGCGCCAACGGTCAATACGGCGAAGTGGTGCGGATCGACTTCACGGGAGACAACTGTTTGCAGCCGCAGCACGATGGAGCTGGCGAGCACCACCGGATCAACGCTGAGGTGCGGCATCGAGCCATGAGAACCGTGACCATAGACGGTGACGGTGAGTGAGGTCGCCGTGGACAAGACCGGGCCGGGCGCGATGAGTACGCTGCCAGCGGGGGCATCCTTATCAATGAAGATGTGCTGGCCAAAGGCCACATCAGGCGTGGGGACTTTTTCGGTGAGTCCCGCGTCCACCATGGACTGCGCGCCCTCGGCGGTTTCCTCGCCCGGCTGGAAAAGGGCGATGAAGGTACCGGACCACGAATCGGTTGCCTTGGCCAGTGCCTCAGTGGCGCCGAGCAACCCGGTCACGTGGGCATCGTGCCCACAGGCGTGCATTGCCTCACCCGTAGCGGAGTAGTCCAGGCCGGTGTCCTCTGTAATGGGCAGGCCGTCGAAATCGGCGCGCTCCAAGACGGTCGAGCCTTCGCCGTTGCGAAGGATGCCGACGACTCCCCCGCCGAATTCCAGCACCTCAACTCCTGGAAATTCCTGGAGCTTATCCGCGATAACACCGCGGGTGCGCTCCTCCTCCATGCTGAGCTCAGGATGCTGGTGCAGATCCTTGTAAAGGGACTCCTGCCACTGCGTGGCCTCTGCTGCGCGTTCGAGGATGTGGGCGATACTCATGCCCACAGCCTACGCGCTATGAGCGCACGAGTTAGCCGCCGATCTTGAAATCGCAGACGTCGCCGTCCTGCATGATGTACTCCTTGCCCTCCTGGCGCACCTTGCCAGCATTGCGGGCTTCCGCCATGGAGCCAGCGGCGTCCAGGTCATCGAAGGAGACGATCTCGGCCTTGATGAACTTCTTCTCAAAGTCGGTGTGAATTACACCCGCGGCCTGCGGTGCTGCGGAGCCCTGCTTGATGGTCCACGCGCGAGCTTCCTTCGGGCCTGCGGTCAGGTAGGTCTGCAGGCCGAGGGTGGCGAAGCCGGCCTTGGCCAACGTCGCCAAGCCAGGCTCCTCCTGGCCCACCGACTCGAGCAGTTCCAGTGCCTCCGCCTCATCGAGCTCAAGGAGGTCGGTTTCGGTCTGGGCATCGAGGAAGACGCATTCCGCAGGGGCGACGAGCTGGCGCAGCTCCTCCTTCTTGGCGTCATCGGTAAGCACGGCCTCATCCGAGTTGAAGACATAAAGGAAGGGCTTCGCGGTCATGAGGTGCAGCTCGCGCAGGAGGGATAGGTCGATCTCGTCGCTCTTGGAAGCAGCGAAGAGGGTGCGGTCATCTTCCAAGATGGCCTGGGCCTTCTTGGTCTCTTCCACGGTCTCGGCCAAATCCTTGTTCTTGCGGGCTTCCTTTTCCAAGCGCGGCAAGGCCTTCTCGATGGTCTGCAGGTCCGCGAGGATGAGCTCCGTATTGATGACAGAAATGTCGTGTGCCGGGTTGACTTCACCGTCGACGTGGATGACGTTTTCATCAGCAAAGGCACGCACCACCTGGCAGATGGCATCAGCCTCACGAATGTTGGCAAGGAAGGCGTTACCCATACCTTCACCCTTGGAAGCGCCTTCCACAATGCCGGCGATATCCACGAAGGACACGGTGGCCGGGAGGATGCGCTCGGAGCTGAAGATTTCCGCAAGGCGGTTAAGGCGGGAATCGGGAAGCTCAACGAGGCCGACATTGGGCTCAATCGTGGCGAACGGGTAGTTCGCCGCCAAGATGTCGGAACGGGTCAGGGCATTAAACAAAGTGGACTTGCCCACGTTGGGCAGGCCGACGATTCCAAGTGTAAGACTCACGGGGCCAATCCTAACGCACCCCGGATCTTTTGAGGCAAGATGGTGGGGTGAGTTCTGATCAGCCATCCCCCAACGCCTCTTCCTCTGAGTTCGCCGCCGCGGAGGCAGCGCTCGGCGGGCGTTTCGATGACTCCGTCGATGCTGCTTCGCTGAAGGCTGTCTCTCCGCACCCTCCCGGCAACCAGGTGGATCGTTCTGTGGTGGTCGGCGAGGTCATCAAGTCCACATCGCTGTGGGCACTGCGCCTGACCATCATTGGGATATTCCTTTATGCCTCCTTCCGCATGCTGGGCAACTTCTGGCGCGGCATCCTGCCCGTTCTCATTGCGCTGATTATTTGCACTGTGCTTGCTCCCATTGCCGGTGCCATGCGGCGCAAGGGACTGCCGTCAGCCCTCGCTGCGGCAGTGACCATTCTGGTGTCTTTTACTGCGGTGGGCACTCTCTTTATGTTCATCGCACCGGACTTCGCGCGGCAGTCCCAGACGCTATATCTGCAGACTGTCGAAGGTATTCAACGTTTGCAGCTATGGGCACAGGGCCCTCCGCTCAACCTCGACGCGGATGAGATCGGCGGCTATATCGATGAAATCGCCCTGTGGCTACAGCGCCAAGCAGGGTCCATCGCGGGCTCGGTATTCACGGGCATTGGCACGGCGACCTCCATCGTGGTCACGCTCTTCATCATCGTGGTGCTGACGTTCTTCTTCCTTAAGGACGGCCACAACTTCCTGCCCTGGCTGCGCCAGGCCACGGGACGCCGGACCGGCTGGCACCTCACTGAGCTGCTGACCCGCGTGTGGTCCACGTTGGGCGGTTTCGTGCGGGCACAAGCAGTGGTCTCCGCCGTTGATGCTGTCTTTATCGGCCTCGGCCTGGCACTCATCGGTGTACCTTTGGCGATGGCGCTTGCCATCATCACGTTCATCGCCGGATTCATCCCCTTTGTCGGCGCGATCGTGGCCGGCGCACTATCCGTGACCATCGCGCTGGTGTCTTTGGGGTTCACCAAGGCACTGCTCGTGCTGGGCCTAGTACTGCTGGTCCAACAGCTCGAGGGCAACGTGCTGTCCCCGTGGCTGCAGTCGAAGGCCATGAACCTGCACCCGGTTATCGTGTTGATTTCCGTGACCGTGGGTTCCGCGCTCTTCGGCCTCATCGGCGGTTTCCTCGCCGTCCCGGCCGCAGCGACCATCGCGGTGGTCTACCGCTATTTCCAGGACATGATGATGCTCCAATCGGGCGAAAGAACTGCCGAGGACTTGGAGTTTTCGACCGTCGCTGGTTTCCTCATCGGGCGCTACACGCAGCAACAGGGTGATCACAAGCGCGAGCAGTGGCTGTCCATCCCCGACCACGCCGCACCCGAAGGCGCAGCCGAAGACGTCACCCACAACGGCACGAGCCCTCTGGACCAAAAGATCGACGCGAATGTCGACGTTGATGCGGATTTCAGTGAACGCGATGGAGGAGCACGAGCGGGAATCAAGCGCGCAATTAGCACTCTCGAACAGATGTTGCAATCAAAGGATAAAGACTAATTCTTCATGTCCGGGACGCATGCCATGATGGCAGGCATGACGTCTTCCCTACCCATAGTGCTCCTATTCCTCGGCCTCATCATTGGAGCCGCATTGGGCTGGCTAGCCCGCGCTTATTCAGCGCAATCCGCCCAGCCCTCAGAGGAGCACCGCGCCCTGCAAGAGTCCCAGCGCCGCCAAGCAGAGCTCGCCCCGCTGGAGAAAGCCATGGACCGTCTAGGGCTACAGCTCCAGGAAATAGAGGAAGATCGAGCGACCTCACTCGCAGCACTCAGCAGCCAAGTTCAAGCGGTAACGCGCACCTCGACTCGGCTCTCCGATCGCACCGACAAGTTGGTCGGCGCGCTGCGCTCGCCGAACGTCCGCGGGCGCTGGGGTGAGGTACAGCTGGAACGCGTGGTCGAGCTCGGCGGCATGCGCAAACATGTGGACTTCGACTCCCAAGTCAGCGCTCGCATCAACGGTTCGGTAGTCCGCCCTGACCTCGTCGTTCACCTGGCGGGTGGGCGCAGCATTGTGGTCGACGCCAAGGTTCCACTCAGCGCCTACCTCGACGCCATGGAGACTGAGGATCCGGAAGAAAGGGCAGGGTATCTCCGGCGCCACGCGCACCTGATGCGCTCACATGTCCAAGCACTGGCTTCTAAGGACTATATCGAGGCTTTCTCCCCCACGCCGCAGTTTGTGATCCTCTTCGTTCCCGCGGATACCTTCGTCGACGCCGCGCTCTCCATCGATGCCGAGCTGCTCGAGTTCGCATTCGAGCGCAACATCGTCATCGCCACGCCGAGCACCCTCTTCGCCCTCCTGCGCACCGTGGCGGTGAGCTGGCAGCACGAAGAAATCTCCGACAAAGCCCGCGAGGTACAGCGCTTGGGACGTGAGCTCTACACGCGCCTTAATACCCTCAACGAGCACTATGACAAGGTCGGCCGCGGCCTCGAGCGCGCGGTTGAGGCTTATAACGCGAGTTTGGCCAGCTTGGACTCCCGCGTCGGGGTCACCGCGCGGCGGCTCAAGGAACTAGATGTGCCCGCCCGCGTTGACCGCCTACCGGTGGAGCCGCGCAGTGTCGGTTCTTGGCCGCGGCGCGCCCACGATGAATAACGTTTTGGTCACCAATCCCGGTAAGCTCTCTGGTCGTGTCTGTTGCCAAAAATCGTCGCCGCCCTCCCCGCCGTGGGATGCCGCTTACCCGAGCGCTCCTCGTCGCGCTCGTCGTGACGCTTGTGGCCTTGGCAGTCTCAGGTGTGCTCGGCAAGGTTGCCCTGCCGTTCGCCCTGATCTTTGGACTTGGCTCGCTCGCTCTCACCTGGTTGGTGGAGATCCGCGGGCTCTACTTGTTGGTGATCACCCTGCCGCTGCTCTACGCGCTAGGAACCGTAGGCGGCGGGTTCATTAACTCGACGGCTGCCTTGCCGGAAGGCGCCTCTCCGTTTTCCAAGACCGCGCTTCTCACCACGGCCTTCCCACTGATACAGCACTTCCCAGTGCTCATCGTCACGGTCTTGGCGTGTGCGCTGCTCGCGGTCATGCGTATATGGAGCAGCAACAACCACGCGAAGAGCCGAGAAGCGGAAGCACAAAAGAAGCGCCGTGCCGACGCTGCCTCCGACCGCCGCAACCGCTCTGAGCGGCTCTCCGTGGCAGAGCTCATTGCCCGGGAGAACACGAGCTCTGGGCGGGTACGGGAGCGCAACCGTGAGGAACGCCGCCGCCTGCAGGCCGAAGAGCGCGCCCAGCTCCGCCAAGCGTCCCCCGAGACCGACGTGCAGGAGGATTTCCGCCGCGCCGCCGCTGAAGCAGCGGAGAATGCGCGGCGCCCCCAGCGGTCCCCCCAGCCGCTCGAGGAAAACCTCTACGACGAGGACTAGCGCGCAGTACGTGCCGGGCGCAGATCGCGCGGCAGCGAGAACGTGATGGTCTCCGTGGAGGTGGTCACCTGCTCAACGTCGCTGTAGCCACGCTCATCCAGGTATTCGAGCACTTCACGCACCAGCAGCTCAGGCACGGAGGCACCACACGTGACGCCAACGGTGTTCACGCCTTCAAGCCAGGCCTCATCGATCTCTGAGGCGAAATCCACCAGATAAGAAGTCTTCGAACCTGCCTCCAGGGCAACCTCGACCAGGCGCTTGGAGTTGGAGGAGTTCTGGGAGCCGACAACGATCATGAGATCACACTTCGGGGCGATGGCCTTGACCGACTCCTGACGGTTCTGCGTGGCGTAGCAAATATCGTCTGACGGCGGGTTTTCCAAGTGCGGGAAGCGCTCGCGCAGCTTGTTGACGATCTGAATGGTCTCATCCACCGACAACGTGGTCTGGGACAGCCAGATGAGCTTTTCCTCGTGTAGGAAGTCCGGCAGCTTGTCGACGCCCTCCAAACCATCCACCAGGTGGGTGACGTCTGGGGCCTCGCCGGCAGTACCTTCGACCTCTTCGTGACCTTCGTGGCCGATCAGCAGAATCTGGTAGCCATCGCGCTCAAAACGCTGGGCTTCCTTGTGCACCTTGGTCACCAGCGGGCACGTGGCGTCTAGCGTTAGCTGCTTGCGCTCTTCGGCCTCTTTGCGCACGCTCGGCGCGATGCCGTGCGCAGAAAATACCAGGTGAGCACCTTCGGGGGCCTCGGAGGCCTCTTCCACAAAGATGACGCCACGCTTGGCCAGGGATTCAACGACGAAGCGGTTGTGCACGATTTGCTTGCGCACGTAGATGGGAGCGCCATACTTTTCCAGCGCCTTTTCCACTGTCTCAACAGCGCGGTCCACGCCGGCGCAGTAGCCGCGGGGAGCCGCGAGGAGCACCTTCTTTGCAGTTTCAGTCATGCCAACCAGAGTATCTAAAGTTGCTCACATACTGTAGTTCCCGCCGATTCCCGCCCGCCGCAGGTGACCGGTGACACCCGATGTCCGGCGCGCCCCATACACTAGACGGAACACGCCCCGAAGCACAGACCACTCAAGAGAAAGGACTGCGCGTGAACCAACCGGCCAATTCCGCGGAGGCACCGTGGCCCGTCGGCAAGGTCAATGACCAAGTCAAAGGCTGGATCGAGCGCCTCGGCTTCCTCTGGGTGGAGGGCCAGATCACCCAGCTGAACATGAAGCCGACGTGGAAACTGTCCTACATCACCCTGCGTGACGTGGAACAGGAAAAATCTGTCCAGCTGACCTGCAACACGTCGCTCATCCGGAATGCTCCCTCGCCGCTCAAGGACGGCGACCGCGTCGTGGTCTACGGCAAGCCCGCCTTCTACGCCGGGCGCGGTAGCTTCTCCCTGTGGGTTACTGAGATTCGTCACGTCGGCATCGGCGATCTCCTCGCCCGAGTAGAGATGCTGCGCCAGCGCCTACGCCAGGAGGGCCTGTGCGATCCTTCCCGCAAACTGCCGCTTCCCTACCTGCCAAAGAAAATCGGACTCATCACCGGCCGTGGCTCCCACGCTGAGCGCGATGTCCTCTCGGTGGCACAAGACCGCTGGCCGGCAGTCCAGTTCGAGGTCATCAACACAGCGGTGCAGGGAGCCACGGCAGTCACCCAGGTCATTGACGCGCTGCAGACCCTCGATGCCAACCCAGAGGTCGATGTCATCATCATCGCCCGCGGCGGCGGGTCGGTGGAGGACCTACTCCCCTTCTCCGAGGAGGCCCTCCTGCGCGCTGTGGCCGCCGCCCGCACCCCGGTTGTCTCCGCCATCGGCCACGAGCCGGACCACCCGGTGCTTGACGACGTCGCCGATCTCCGCGCCGCCACCCCCACCGACGCGGCCAAGCGCGTCGTGCCCTCTGCGGCCGAGGAATACGCCGTGATTTCCGAAGCTCGTTCCCGCATGGCGGCTGCGCTGCGCGGCTGGGTGGAACGGGAGCGCCGCGGGCTCGAGAGCATTCGCTCCCGCCCAGTCCTCGCAGACCCCATGGTGCCGATCACCGCGCGCCGCGAGGAACTCGAACGCCACGTTGCGTCGATCCGGCGAGTCATTACTCATCAGCTGGACCGCGAAAGCAACCAGGTAGCCTCGTTGCGTGCGCGGGTCTCCGCCTTGGGTCCCTCGGCCACTCTCGAGCGCGGTTATGCCATTGTGCAGGTCTTTCCGCGCGATGGCAGCGGGCCGGAGGTCGTCACGAGCTACACGCAATCGCCCCCGGGTTCGCAACTGCGCATCCGTGTGGGTGATGGCTCGATTACCGCCGCCGCCATGGCCTCCCAGGCTGCGGATTAAACAGAACGCTTTATACAGAACCAGTAAGAAAGAAGCATTATCCCTCATGACTGACACGATTGGCGCCGGCCAGCCCGGCCAAGACGCTTTCCCGCCCGTCGAGGAGCTGAGCTATGAGCAGGCCCGCGATGAACTTATCGAAACCGTGAAGATCCTCGAGCTCGGGCAGATGGGCTTGGACGAGTCTCTGAAATATTGGGAGCGCGGCGAGGCATTAGCCAAGGCCTGCGAGGCACACCTCGACGGCGCTTCCAAGCGCGTAGAGGAAGCCCTCCGCAAGAATGCGGACAGCCCGGACAACGCAGAAGCACAAACGGAATCAGGAGAGGTTTAAATGAAGATTTACGGCTACCCGGGAGATCGCGTCGACTTCGTCTCCAAGTCCGGCGGAGCAGGGGCCATGGTCTTTGGTGATCCGCGCCAGCTCGCCGAGGAATTCTTCGGCACCCCGCACACCGACAACGGCGAAGAAATCAGCTACTTTTCCGGCTCCATTGTCTTGCGCTTCACCGAAGGGAAACTCAGCGAGGTCTCTTTATTCCCCGGCAAGTCCAAGCACGAAAAGGTGGATATCTACCTTGCTAAGACCCGCTTGAGCGGGCTCGACCCCGAGACCCTGCGCAGCGCTGCTGGCGACGCGGTCGAGGTGGAATGGAACGGCGCGCTGCAGAGCGTGACGTTTCGCTGACTAGTTACTCGCTGATGACGCTGCCGTCCTCAGCGATCTGGAGCGGCTCGGCCTCGACGAATGCGGTCAGAGCCGCCTCATAATCCGCGTCGGAGGCAGAGCCGGTAAGGATAAGGCGGGCATCGCCCAAGTCCGTGATCCACAGGGGGCGAACATCTTTGTCGTCGCTGCTCAGGATTTCCACGTCCTGACCCGCTACCTCACGCCGCTCGGAGTTGGCTCGATAGTTGGAATCGTAAGCGGTGGGGACATCCTCAAGCGCTAGCTGGGTCTGTGCCGACTCAACGTATCCTTCATTCGCGGTCAGCCAGCTCACCACGGCACCGGACTCGCTGCCCACTTGCTTGCGCCGCGCGGCCGTCGGCTGCCAGCCCTCCGGCATGACAGGCTCACGAATGACCGCCCCGCTACCGCGCGCTTCCATCTCCAGGAAGGTAGCGGCATCCACATTCTGCACAGGCCCGGACTTTTCCGGGTTTATCGAGCACAGTCCCGTTGCTCCGACGGCCAGGAACATCATGATGAGGATGATGCCCACCGTCAGGGTGATATCACGCGCGTCCTCGAAAATCTTTGGTTTATCTTCAGATGCCACCCGCCCAGTATGGCACGACGCCTCCGACACACGCGACAGCGCCCTCTCACCTGCCTTTTCGGCAGGTGGTGCACCCCCGCCCCTCTTCTGGGGGAGGCATTCGGGCTTGAGTGGGCAGGAAAAGTGGAAGAATAGAATTTGTATTCCGGGTTGTCCCCCACCCCGGGCCGAGCCACCTGAAAAGAAAGGGACTAATCACACATGTCTGATAACACGTCTTATATCCCCGACCGCAACCTAGCCATGGAGCTGGTGCGCGTCACCGAGGCAGCAGCGCTCGCCTCGGGTCGCTGGGTTGGCCGTGGGCAGAAGAATGAAGGTGACGGCGCCGCGGTGGATGCTATGCGCAAGCTCATCAACTCCGTCGAGATGAACGGCGTCGTCGTCATCGGCGAGGGTGAGAAGGATGAAGCCCCCATGCTGTTCAACGGCGAGAAGGTCGGCACCGGCCAGGGCGCCGAGATGGACATCGCCGTCGACCCGGTTGACGGCACCCGCCTCATGGCTGAGGGCCGCCCGAACGCTATTTCCGTCATTGCTGCTGCCGAGCGCGGAACCATGTACGATCCGTCCGCTGTTTTCTACATGAAGAAGATTGCTGTTGGCCCCGAGGCAGTCGGTGCCATCGACCTCAATGAGTCGGTCGAGTGGAACGTGAAGTCCGTGGCCAAGGCAAAGGGCATCAAGCCGGCCGACCTCACCGTCGTCGTGCTCGACCGTCCGCGTCACGATGACCTGATCCGTCAGATTCGTGAAGCCGGCGCCAAGGTCCGCCTCATCATGGACGGTGACGTCGCAGGTGCCATCGCCACCTGCCAGGACACCAACTCCATTGACATCATGATGGGTATTGGCGGCACCCCGGAGGGCATCATCACCGCCTGCGCCATGAAGTGCATGGGCGGTGAAATCCAGGGCAAGCTGTGGCCCAAGGATGAGGAGGAAGCAGAGAAGGCTCGCAAGGCTGGCCACGACCTCGACCGCGTCCTCACCACCAACGATCTGGTTTCTTCCGAGAACTGCTACTTCGCCGCTACCGGCGTGACCAACGGCGATATGCTCCGTGGCGTCTCCTACCGCCCGAACGGCGCCACCACCCGCTCGCTGGTCATGCGCTCCAAGTCCGGCACCATCCGCTACGTCGACTCCATCCATAAGCTGGCTAAGCTGCAGGAATACTCCGTGGTGGACTACACCAACCCCCACGATCAGGAAAGCTAGTCCACTTTCCCAGGAAGAGTGCTACGGTGGCCATGAATGCCGTGCCACGGCACACATAAAGAACCCAACAAAACTCATTTCACAGAAAAGGTGAATTCATGACTGAATACCGCATTGAACACGACACCATGGGCGAGGTAAAGGTTCCGGTCGACGCCCTGTGGCGTGCCCAGACCCAGCGCGCCGTGGAGAACTTCCCGATCTCCGGCCGCGGCCTCGAAGATGCTCAGATCCGCGCACTCGGCCTCCTCAAGGCTGCCTGCGCCCAGGTAAACAAGGACTCCGGCAAGCTGGATGCGGAGAAGGCTGACGCCATCATCGCCGCCGCCACCGAGATCGCAGAGGGCAAGCACAACGATGCCTTCCCGATCGACGTCTTCCAGACCGGCTCTGGTACCTCTTCCAACATGAACACCAACGAGGTCATCGCCTCCATCGCCCACAACAATGGCGTGGAGATCCACCCGAATGACCACGTGAACATGGGCCAGTCCTCCAACGACACCTTCCCCACCGCAACCCACGTTGCGGCAACTGAGGCTGCCGTCAATGACCTCATCCCGGGCCTTAAGGTCCTGCACGATTCCCTGCTGGCCAAGGCCAAGGAATTCGCTGATGTAGTTAAGTCCGGCCGTACCCACCTGATGGACGCCACCCCGATCACCCTGGGCCAGGAGTTCGGCGGCTACGCTCGCCAGATCGAGCTTGGCATCGAGCGCGTTGAGGCCACCCTGCCACGCTTGGGTGAACTGGCTATCGGCGGCACCGCTACCGGTACCGGCCTGAACACCGACGCTGAGTTTGGCGGCAAGGTCACCGAGGAGCTCAAGAAGCTCACCGGCATTGACCAGCTCTCCGAGGCCAAGAACCACTTCGAGGCCCAGGCTGCCCGCGATGCCCTCGTCGAGTTCTCCGGCGCCATGCGCACCGTGGCTATCTCCCTCAACAAGATTGCCAACGACATTCGTATGATGGGCTCCGGCCCGCTGACCGGACTTGCGGAGATCCACCTCCCGGATCTGCAGCCGGGCTCCTCCATCATGCCGGGTAAGGTCAACCCAGTTCTGAGCGAGGCCGCCACCATGGTGGTCAGCCAGGTCATCGGTAACGACGCCGCTGTTGCTTTCGGCGGCTCCAACGGCCACTTCGAGCTCAACGTCTACATCCCGATGATGGCCCGCAACGTCCTCGAGTCCTCCCGCCTGCTGGCAAATGTCTCCCGCGTCTTCGCCGAGAAGTGCATCGACGGCATCGAGGCCAACGAGGAGCGCATGAAGAAGTTTGCGGAGTCCTCCACCTCCATCGTGACTCCGCTGAACTCCAAGATCGGCTACGAGAACGCCGCCAAGGCAGCTAAGCACGCGCTGAACGAGAAGATCACCGTCCGCGAGGCAGTCATCGACCTCGGCTTCGTCGACGGCGAGAACCTCACCGAGGAGGAGCTCGATGAGCGCCTCAACGTTCTCACCATGACCAACCGCGACCGCGACAACTTCTAAGCTCGCTTTCGCCCACGCCGCCGCCCTCCTTCGGGAGGGCGGCTTCGCCGTTTTCCCGTCCACCCCGCTGGGCCAACAGCAGGGTCGGGGTAGCCAAACTGCCCGTCCTGCCAAAGTTATAGCCTCCGCCTCAAGATCTGGCAATAACTTCGTCAACTAGGGCAGTTTTAGGCTTGAGAGTTTCTTTCCTAGCCATCACTTCGCGCCCTTCGCGCTCACGGCGAGCCTTAACCAGCCACAGCCCACGCTGCCGGTGGACGCGAAGGATGGGGTTGCTGTTCTTATCTCCTTTCCTGTGCGCTGCGCCATAAAGATCGTCCCGCCATCATGAGAATCACCAGCATTGCACTTGGTGCAAACTTGCACCGAGTGTAGGATTGCACTCTGTGCAAGAAGAATTGTCATTACGCGAGCAAAAACGCCTAAAAACTCGCCTACGTATAGAGGATGCTGCCACCCTCTTGGTAGACGAGCACGGCTTTGCTGCAGTCACGGTGGAGGAGATTTGTGAGAAGGCCGGTATTTCCCGGCGTACTTTCTTTAATTATTTCGATTCCAAGGACTCAGCTGTTCTGGGCAACCCCAGCCAAGAATTTTCCCAGGAGCAGAAGAGCTATTTGCTCGAAACCCCCACGGAGAACCTCTTCAAGCTGGCCGTAGACCTCATCAAGGAACACCTCATTGGACAGCACGCCAACAGGGAGATTGCTGAGCGACGCCGCCGTATCTCCCGCGATGCGGACGCAGCGGCGGCGTCCTTAAGTAGAAAGCGTGCCAAGTCCAACGAAGTCCTTGAGCTACTCACCCAGCGGCTGGAGAAGGAGCCAGCGTTAAAGACCATGCCGGATGTCTCCCCGCACACGGAGGCACTCCTCATTGCTGTCACCATCCGTGAGGCTTTCTGGTTGGCCACCACCTCCCCAGACTTCAGCTGCGACATCCCCTTTGAGCAGCGCTTTGATTCCGCACTCATGCTCATCAACAACTATTCGAAAGGACTTTCATGGTAGCTACCGCGAAACCGTCGGCGTCCCACGCTGACAACGGCAAGCCGGAAAACAACCTTGCCCTCGTCTTCTCTGCCCTCGTGCTCACCATGTTGATGAGCTCCCTGGGGCAGATGATCTTCGCTTCCGCCCTGCCCACCATCGTCGGCGAGCTCGGCGGCGTCGACCACATGAGCTGGGTTATCTCCGCCTTCCTGGTCACCATGACCATCGCTATGCCCATCTCCGGCAAGCTCGGTGACATGATGGGCCGCAAGTGGCTCTACATCGGCGGCATTGCCACCTTCGTCATCGGTTCCGCCGTGGGCGGCTTCGCCAACTCTATGAACCTGCTCATCATCGGCCGCGCGATTCAGGGCTTCGGCGCTGGATTCATGATGATTTCCTCCCAGTCCATCATTGCTGAGGTCACCACGGCTCGTGAGCGCGGCAAGTTCATGGGCATCATGGGCGGCGTTTTCGGCTTGTCCTCCGTCCTCGGCCCAGTCCTCGGTGGCTGGTTCACTGATGGTCCCGGCTGGCGCTGGGGCCTGTGGATGAATATCCCCCTCGGTCTTCTCGCCATGACCGTTTGTGTGCTCGTTCTGCACCTGCGCGTTGGTGATACTGACTTGCGCAAGTTTGATGCCTTGGGCGCCACGTTCATTGCCATCACGACCGCCTCGCTCATCCTCATGACCACCTGGGGCGGCACCCAGTATGAGTGGTCGGATCCCGTCATTCTCACCTTGGCCGTCATCGTTGTGATCGGTGCTGTCATCACGGTCTTCGTCGAGAAGCGGGCCAAGGAGCCTCTGATCCCAGTTCTGCTGTTTAAGAACCGCAACATGGTGCTCACGACGGCCGCCGGCATGGTGCTGGGGCTGGCTATGTTCGGCGTGCTGGGCTACATGCCGACCTACCTGCAGATGGTGCATACACTGACGCCGACCAAGGCGGGCCTCATGATGATCCCGATGATGCTCGGCATGATCGGCACATCTACCACAGTGGGATTCATCATCGCCCGAACTGGCCACTACAAGCGCTACCCCATCATCGGTCTCGCCATTACGGCAGGCGCGCTGTTCTGGATGTCGAAGCTGACTGTGGATACCTCCCTGACTCAACTTGGCGCTGAGTTCCTCGTCTTCGGCATCGGCCTCGGCTTCGTCATGCAGGTGCTCGTTCTCATCGTTCAGAACTCCTTCCCCGTGGCACTGGTGGGCACCGCAACGGCGGCCAACAACTTCTTCCGCCAGATCGGTTCCGCCATGGGTGCCTCCTTGGTGGGTTCGCTGTTCATCCACAACATGAAGGATGAGTTGGCAGCCAACATGCCTGCCGCCATTGCTTCCATGGGCAAGGCTGGCGCGCCCTTTGCAGAAAAGTTCAGCGCTGAGGGCGGCGGTTCCTCTAGCCTGACCCCGTCGATGGTGGCACAGCTTCCGGACCCCATCCGCGACGTCATCCTCAACGCCTACAACGACGGCCTCACCCCGGTCATCCTGCTCATGGTCCCGATGGCTATCATCGCTCTCCTGCTCATCCTGCCGGTGCGGGAGGAGCACCTCAAGGAGACCATCGACTAGGACGTCGGTCCCCGCTCAACAACAAGAAATCCTCGCTACGAACAATGACGTAGCGAGGATTTTTCATACCAGAGTATTTAACGCAGAATTCCCAACTGGCGAGCCACCTGGGCAGCTACGCCAATGAGCGCAAGCACGCCTGCAATGATGCCCACGATGGTTCCAGCATCCGCACCACCGGAGCTTAGGTTTCCAGCAAGAGACTTCTTGGTCACCTGCACGATCTTGGTGACTTGGTTGTCCGACAACTGGGGCTGACCATTGCGCACCACATAGGTGTTAAAGGTGACGGTCACGGTTCCCTCCGACTTAGCCTCGTAGGTACCGTCCTCGTTGACTTTAAGAACCTCAGGATCGCTTGAGCTTGGCGACGCCACCGGCACCCCTAGCTTCGCTCCCCAGAATCCATCGATGCTCAAGCCCAGGCTGCCTTGGCTTCCCACCGAGGTGCCTCCAGTCGTCATCAGTTCGGCATCATTGACTGCACTTTCCGGCACAGCGATGGGGAATGCGTGGCGGCCGGTGATGCGAGCGGGTTCACCCGGCATATCGCGATTGGAGAAGAAGCCTGCGGTGACCTTTCCTACCTGTGCCTGAGCAAAAGTTACGTGAACGGGATCAATGATCGAGTAGAAGTGGCCATTCTGTGGATTCCTTTGTCCGTTTGCACGAACAAGCTGTTCCCACTCACTGGAGCCTTGGTTGCTATCCGTCGACCACGATGCAATAGCGCCCGGCATGTCTGCCGTGGTGAGATTTTCTCCGGCCAACAGATTATCGATGACCCCAAAGGCCCCTACCCCAGGGAGCCGCTCGTGGTTGAAATCCAAATTCTCCTCCGCAGCGCGCTGCAAAACCGCGTGCTCAAGGCCACGATCCCAAGAAATCGCATTCATATACTCTTCACGGGTGTGATAGCCCGCAGCGGCAGCTGCCTGCTGCAGCGTTGCACCGTCGAAGGGAAGATTCGCATCCCAAGCCTTGCCGCGCAGCTGACGAACTTGGCGGGTAACCAAGTCAATGTCGGATTGCATGACCGGCTCGGCAAAGACATATGCCAGAGCGCCATCGGGATAGTTAACGTTGAGCTCTGCTACAGGAACGGAGCCAGCAGGTGGAAACTCAGCAGCCGTGGCAACGGGCGCTACAAAAGCACCGGTCGACACGACTACGGCGGTAGAAAGGGCAAGCACAGAGGTGCGGAAAGACATGATTCGCCTTCGATAGAGAGTGGATGAGAACAGGTTCTATTCTATCCCCACTCCTGCCCTGATATTAGAAAAGTGAGATAATTACTTCCTCTTCTCGTTGGCTGCTGCCTTCTTTTCCTCCGGCTTAGGCAGAAGCAACTCGTATACATCGGTATCGCGCCACTGGCCGGCGAGCTCGCCGTAGGTCATCTTTGCCATGTGGGAGTAGGTGCCCACCTTGACGAAGCCGCGGGACTTGTGCAGCCCGGCAGAACCTTCGTTCTCCGGGAAGATCCATGAGTGGATGGCCCACTTGTGCAGGTCACGGCATACCTCGATGAGCTGATCCAACAAGGCGCCGCCAATACCGCGGCCCTGGGCCTCTTTGCTCAGGTAAATGGAATCCTCCACCACGCCGTGGAACACGGTGCGGGTAGACGCTTGCGCAGCGCAGACCCAGCCGAGAACCTTCGAGTCATCGTCCGCCTCCACCGCAACGAAGACTGACGACATGATCTTGACGTTCTTAAACTCCTCGAAGGTCAGCGACCGGGTCTCGTAGGTAGCGTGGCCGGTGTTGAGGCCCTGCTCGTAGATTTCGCGCATTTGCGGGTAGTCCGCCGCAGTGAATGGACGGATGCGGAAATCCTTCTTCTTGTCTTTCGCGTTGTCGCTCATAGGACAATTATTACTGAGCACGCACGACCAATGCCAAGCAGACCCCTACAAGATCGCCATTCGCGAACGAGTTAGTTCTCACCTTCCAGCAAATCGGTGACAAGTTCCGCAATGGCAGAGCGCTCAGAGCGCTGCAACGTGATGTGAGCGAAGAGCTCATGCCCTTTGAGCTTTTCAATGACTGCCTGCACACCGTCGTGCCGGCCCACGCGCAGGTTATCTCGCTGCGCCACGTCATGGGTCAGTACCACGCGCGATCCGCGGCCCAAACGGGACAAGACAGTCAGCAACACGTTGCGCTCCAACGACTGGGCCTCATCGACGATGACGAAGGAATCGTGCAGGCTGCGGCCGCGGATATGGGTCAGTGGGAGAACTTCCAAGAGGCCTCGGTCTTGGACTTCATCCATGACGTTTTCCGATACGAGACCCTCCAACGTGTCGTAGACCGCCTGCGCCCACGGGTTCATCTTCTCACTCTCGGAGCCAGGCAGGTATCCCAGGGACTGCCCACCCACCGCATACATCGGGCGGAAAACCACGATGCGGCGGTGTTCCCCACGCTCCAGCACAGCTTCTAGACCGGCGCACAAGGCCAACGCAGACTTACCGGTACCTGCACGGCCTCCAATGGACATGATGCCCACGGAAGGATCCAGCAGCAGATCCAAAGCTACCCGCTGCTCAGCCGAGCGCCCCTGGAGACCAAAGACATTCGCATCACCGCGTACCAAGCGCACTGCGCCCTCGGCTGTCATGCGGCCCAGCGCTGATTGCCCGCCTGCCTGCAGCGTCACGCCACAGTGCACCGGAAGGTCCTCGACGCGGGTGCCGGCGGTGGTCACTGATCCGTCGATAAGCACCTCGCCTTCCCCATAGAGCTCATCGATGACCTCCGCGGTGGTCTGCACCGTAGCCATACCGGTGTATCCCGTGAGCACAACGTCCTGCGCGTGGTACTCATCTGCCTGCAGGCCCACGGCGCCCGCCTTAACGCGCAGCGGAACATCCTTGGTCACCAGGACGGTGTCCTTGCCCTCGTGCTGCAGGTTGAGCGCGCAGGCCAGGATTCGGTGGTCTCCCTCCGGCCCACGGAAGGCCGCTGGCAGCAAGGACTGATCCTGGTGATTCAGCTCCACGCGCAGCGTTCCGCCCGCGGCGTTGACGGGAAGAGGCTGATCCAGCGCCTCATAGGTAGCGCGGAGGTCCTCCAAAAAGCGAAGAGCTTGGCGGGCGAACCAGCCAAGCTCCGGGTGATGACGTTTTCCTTCCAACTCAGAGATAACGACGATGGGCAGCACCACATCGTGCTCTGCGAATTTACGCAACGCCCAAGGGTCGGAGAGAAGGACGGAGGTATCGATGACATAGGTCTTGGTAACCACAGCGGCCTCGTGCGGCTGCTCGGTCAGGACGGAAGGATTGGTCATAGCGGCAGGGTTCTCCCTTGTTATGCCCGCCCCAACTCAACGACCTGGGTGGGCATGGTGAAGCTGGTGGTTTTTCGAACTGTCCGGACGTCCCTGTGAACCTCCGGACACCGTCCACGCTAGAGAGCAAAGGTTGAAATTACATGGGTGCAAGATGAACAGTATTAAAACGACAATCCCCAGAGCCACACCATCCCCACCAGTCGGCTCGCTCCCTCACAAACCACAAAGAAATGCTCCGCACTGGTTTTACAGTGCGGAGCATTTCTTAGAAAGCTGGCTCTATTGTGAGCCCTCTTAGTTAATGGTGGCCTCGTACTCGCCGGACTCACCCTGCATCCAGGAAATGGTGCCGTTGGCGAATTCCTGTACCCAGCCGTTGCCCTCAGCCTTCTCCGGGGCGGTCGGCAGACCAACCTTGCTGTCCAAGCCGCCTTCCTCGGTCCAAGTCTCAGCGATCTTGCCGATGATCGGCTGGGAGCCATCTCCCTCGCTGAATGCCAGCAGCTTGTCCTTGGCGAAGGTAGCAACGCTACCGGCATCGGTGGACTCGATGGACTCCGGATCGCCCCACTCGGCGGCCTTGTCCTTGATGGCCTGCGCAAAGTCGGCAGGGACCTCTACATCACCGTTAGCGGTGGAGACGCTCTCCTTATCACCCTCGGCACCCTCAGAATCAGCGGAACCCGAATCGGAAGACTCCGCCTCAGAGGAGTCAGCGCCCTCGGAATCGGAAGCCTCAGCGGACTCGGAGTCCTTCATGGAGTCCTTAGCCTCATTAGCAGCGGAACCGGCAGCATCGGCAGCATCGGACGCGGCGGACTGTGCAGCGTCGCCAGCATCCTTAGCGGAGTCCTCAGCATCGGAGCAGGCAACGACACCCAGGGAAAGGGTCGCAGCGGCGATACCAGCAGCGAAACGACGAGTCATCTTCTTCATTATCTAAACCTTTCTCTTTTGTTGAGCACTGTTCTAAGTACTTTTGTTGAGAACAAAGTCCACCGTAGGCTCGGCCGCGGCCGCCCCGCCACCGATGCACCTATGATTTGACAACAAAGAGCCTTCCTTATCTACGTTTCCGCTGCTGAGACCCCCTATATCTTTTCGATAACGGTTTGGAAATCGAGCCCTTGTGAGACTTTCCTTGCGACTTTCTGCGTGCTTGTTTAGCCTTTGCTTTGTCACGGGCACTGCGCTTCTCAGCAACATTGCGGGAAGAATTCCGCGTCCTTCCCTTCGCCACGCCGACGAAATCCTGAATCTCGTCACCATCGTCTGCTCGGCGCCACACCAAAGCGATCTCCGTGCGCGCAACAGTGGGATCCTCCAAGCCCAGTGCCACGACTTGCTTCTTGCTGAGCACCTTCAGCAGCGGTCGAGGTGCGATGGCCACGCCCACGTTGGCTGCCACAACTTGGAGAGCGGTACGCAGGGCAGGGACGTCGACGCTGCCATCCTGCGCAATCCGGTAATTCACGATCTCTTCGGCGACATCCTCCGGTGTAATGTCCTCCCCTACCTCGGCGTACACGGAATCCTTCGGAACTGCGATCCCAGGCGCTTCCTCGTACAGCCGAACCACATGGAAGCTGTCATCGACCCGTAGATCTGGCAGGCGGGTCAGAGCAAGGTCAGCTTCCTGGGCAAGAAGAGCCGCCATCGCATCATCGGCGTCGGCGGTCACCAGGGACTCGAGAGAATGCGAGTCACGGTAGCGGCGAAACCATTTACCGGGTTCTGTACCAGTGCAAAAGACAAGGCGGAGCATGCACCTCATACTACGGTGCTGCTAGCGTGGTGAGCGTGACTGATACCCCGAATAATGAAACCCCAGCCAACGAAACCCAGCAGCCTTCCGGTACCGCCATGCGCGCGCAAACCGCGGCTAAGAAGCTGGGCATCTACCTGCCGGCCGCCCCGGAGGAGTTTCAAGCCATTGCAGTAACGCACGCGCAATTGCGCGACTTGCAGGAGAACCCGCCGGAGTGGCTGGCCACCCTGCGCCGCGAGGGCCCGCACCCGCGCCCGGTGGTGGCACAGAAGCTGGGCATTTCCGTGACCGCGCTGAAGAAGAACGACATGGATCGCCCTCTCACCACCGCAGAAATCAAAGAGCTCCTCAGCGCAATGCCCGAGTGGCTCGAGGCCGCCCGGAAAGCTCACGCCGAGGAGCGTTCGGAAGCTTAGACCAGCTTCCAGTCCTCAAGGCCGTCGTACAGCGGGAAGTCCGCGGCGACCTTCTCCACGCGGGCGCGCAGCTTGGCGACGTCCGCGTTCTTGCCATTTGCCAGCGCGGTACCGATGACATCCGCCACCTCGGTGAAGGCCGCCGTGTCAAGACCGCGGGTGGCCAGGGCCGGGGTGCCAATGCGCAGGCCGGAGGTGACCATCGGCGGGCGCGGATCGTTCGGAACCGCGTTGCGGTTCACGGTGATGCCCACCTCGTGGAGGAGGTCCTCTGCCTGCTGGCCATCGAGCTCGGAGTTGCGCAGGTCCGCTAGGACGAGGTGCACGTCGGTGCCGCCGGTGAGGACGTCGACGCCCGCCTTGGTGCAATCCTCAGCGGTCAGACGCTCAGCCAGAATGCGAGCGCCCTCCAGGGTGCGCTCCTGGCGCTCCTTGAACTCCTCGGTGGCCGCAATCTTGAGAGCAATAGCCTTCGCCGCGATGACGTGCATCAGCGGACCACCCTGCTGGCCCGGGAAGACGTTGGAATTGATCTTCTTGGCAAAGTCCTGCTTGGCCAAGATAATTCCGGAGCGCGGGCCACCAAGCGTCTTGTGCACGGTGGAAGACACAACATCGGAGTGCGGCACCGGGGAGGGGTGCAGACCGGCGGCCACGAGGCCCGCGAAGTGCGCCATATCCGTCCACAGGTAGGCGCCGACCTCATCGGCGATGGAGCGGAAGGCCTCAAAGTCGATGGTCCGCGGGTAGGCGGACCAACCAGCAATGATCACCTGCGGCTTCTCAGCCAGAGCCTGCTCGCGGACCTTGTCCATGTCGAGGCGCATGGTCTCCGGGTCGACCTCATACGCGGCAACGTCGTAAAGCTTGCCGGAGAAGTTCAGCTTCATACCGTGGGTCAGGTGGCCGCCATGCGCCAAGGACAGGCCCATGATCTTGTCACCCGGCTGGATCAGCGACGCCAGCACCGCAGCGTTGGCCTGAGCACCGGAGTGCGGCTGGACGTTGGCAAATTCGGCGTCGAAAAGCGCCTTGGCACGATCGCGAGCCAGGTCCTCCACGACATCAACGTGCTCGCAGCCGCCGTAGTAGCGGCGCCCCGGGTAGCCCTCTGCGTACTTGTTGGTGAGAACAGAACCCTGCGCCTGCAGAACGGCGCGGGGGACGAAGTTCTCCGAAGCAATCATCTCGAGGGTATCGCGCTGACGAGCGATCTCACCAGAAATAGCATCGAAGACCTCGGGGTCAAGATCGCGCATCTCCTGGTAGCGCACGTCTGAATTGTTCGTAGTCGTCATGAAAGCGTGGTGTCCCTTCCTACAGATGGTCAAGATAGCCAGCGGCGCCCGCTCGCAGCACAACACCACCGGCTTTAGAAATCGCCGAAGCTAGTTCTACATCCTAACGCCCCTATCCCCCGCGCGGGGGCCTCTAAGAATCTTTTCATTCGGGGCAATTGCACGAGGCGCCGGATGCAGTGCGACAATAGTCGGCATGGCGCGAATGACCGATGCGAGCCCGTACCTCGATTTTGACCGCGATACGTGGCGTGCCCTGCGTAAATCCATGCCACAGGTGTTGACGGCCACCGAGGTGGAAAAACTCCGTGGTATTGGTGACCGCATCGATCTCACCGAGGTGGCGGAAGTCTATCTGCCACTATCCCGTCTCATTCACATGCAGGTGGAGGCCCGCCAGAAACTCACCGCCGCCACCGAGGCCTTTTTGGGTAACCCACCGACGCACGTGCCTTTCGTCATCGGCGTCGCCGGCTCCGTCGCCGTGGGCAAATCGACAACGGCGCGCTTGCTCCAAGTGCTCTTGGAACGCTGGGATTCCCACCCGAAGGTCGACCTCGTCACCACCGATGGTTTCCTCTACCCCACCGCCTATCTCAAAGAGCACGGGCTAATGCAGCGCAAGGGCTATCCGGAGTCTTATGACCGCCGCGCGCTCATGCGATTTGTTACCGACGTTAAATCCGGCAAACCACTGGTTACCGCACCGCTTTATTCGCACGTGTCCTATGACATCGTCCCCGATGAATTCCAAGAGGTCCGGCAACCGGACATCCTCATCCTGGAAGGCCTCAACGTCCTGCAGACCGGGCCAACCCTCATGGTGTCGGATCTCTTTGACTTCTCTGTCTACGTCGATGCCCGCGTGGACGACATTGAGAAGTGGTACATTGACCGCTTCCTCAAGCTCCGGCACACTGCCTTCCGCGAGCCGGGCGCGCACTTCGCTTCCTTCGCGGACATGACGGATGAGGAAGCCTACGCACAGGCACGCGAAATCTGGCAGTCCATCAACCTGCCCAACCTCATTGAGAATATTTTGCCCACCCGGGTGCGCGCTTCCCTGGTCCTGCGCAAAGGTTCACACCATTTGGTGGAACAGGTCAGGATGCGCAAGCTCTAGGCGGCGTAACCCGGCTAGCGCCCAAAGCGGCGCGAGCGCTGAGAATAGTCGCGCAAGGCACGCAGGAAATCCACCCGGCGAAATGCTGGCCAGTAGGTATCCGTAAACCAAATCTCGGAATAGGCTGCCTGCCACAGAAGGAACCCGGACAGCCGCTGCTCACCGGAGGTACGAATGACGAGGTCGGGATCCGGCAACCCTTTGGTGTACAGGTTGCCCGTGATGGCCTCCGCCGTCACGTTCTCCGCGATCTCCTCAGCGCTCAGCCCCTTGCGTGCTTCACTACGGATCAAGTTCTGTACGGCATCCACAATTTCTTGGCGCCCGCCGTAGCCCACCGCAATATTGACGATGACACCTTGGTGATCCTCGGTAGCCTCAGCCGCACTCTGCATCTTGGCTGTGACCTGCTCGGGGAGCAGATCTAGGTGCCCGACCAGGCGGATCTGACAATCCAAGTCACCCTGGGAGAGGTGCGTGACGACATCCGAGATGATGTCGAAAAGCAACTGCACTTCCTGCTCGCTGCGCTTCAAGTTTTCCGTCGACAGCAAGTAGATAGTGACGACTTCAATGTCGGTGCCCTGGCACCACGAAATCATCTCACTGATCTTCCGCGCGCCTTGCCGGTGGCCGTGGCTGATATCCGTAAAGCCCGCCTCGCGCGCCCAGCGGCGATTGCCATCCGCCATGATTGCCACGTGGCGTGGTTGCGGTTTGTTTTTAATCTCACGCGTTAGGCGCGCCTCATACAGGGGGTATAGGAGCTGGCTTAGGAACTTCACGGTGGGGAAACGTCCTCTGCGTTAAAAGATGGACTTCTTGCTGTTATCGAGGATGCCGGCTTCCTTCATTGCCGCATCGACCGCCTCATCATCAAAAGGATCGATGCCATGATCCTGCGCGAACATGGTGCGGCGGCGGAAGCGCGAATAGCGGCGGTGAAAGTTCCAGCCTGCAAAAAGGACGGCCACTCCCATGAGAACGAGGATCAGCAAACCAATGGGCGAGGCCTTACCGAACTCCGGTCCCACCGGCCCGCTTTGGCTCCCTTGGGCGAGCAGGGCGACGTCATGCGCCGCAAAGTACAAAGCGTTCATACTTTAAGATTCCCCTACTTCCGGGATTCCTGCAAATAGGTCATCCTCTGGCAGTGAGGACGAAACACGGGTCTTGGCCAACTCGAACTCCTCCGTTGGCCAATGCTCCTGCTGCACGGCGACGGGCGTAGCGAGGAAAGCACCAGCCGGATCGATTTGGGTGGCGTGCGCGCGCAGGGCGTCCTCCCGGTTTTGGAAGTAATCCGCGCACTCTACCTGCGTGGTCACGCGCGCCATGATATCACCAAAAGCGGTGTCCCAGCGCGCCAGCATCGGCTCATAGGGGCTAATCTTTCCCTCTTCTACAAGGAGATCGTGAAAGATCTTCATTCTCTGGTACACGAAACCGTGCGTGTAGTAGAGCTTCTGCGGCTCCCACGGCTCTCCCAATTCTGGGTGGTAGGCGGCATCGCCCGCCTTCTCCCACGCCAACATAGAAGCACGGTAGACCATGAGGTGATCCGGGTGCGGGTAGCCACCGTTTTCGTCATAAGTAATGATGACTTGGGGGCGGAACTCCCGAATGATCTCCACGAGTTCTTGGGCCACATCATCATCTTCTTTGAGAGCAAAGCAGCCCTCAGGCAGCAGGTCCTTGATATTGGGGGCCAGCGGATTACCCGGAAGGCCTGAGTCCACGTGCCCGAGCCACCGGTGCTGTACCCCCAAGGCGGCGGCGGCCTTCGCCATTTCTTCACGACGAATACTGCCCATGTTCTCGAGGACGCCGGGGCGGTCCATGGCTGGGTTGATGATGTCGCCCCGCTCACCGCCGGTGCAGGTCACGACGAGGACTTCCGCTCCCTCCGCGGCATACTTCGCGGTCGTCGCAGCACCCTTCGAGGATTCATCGTCGGGGTGCGCGTGAATAGCCAAAAGGCGCTTTGTGCTCACTGGGTGATACATCTCCCTACATCGCTTCTTTAAACAGAGGCCCAGTCTAGTGGATAGTAACTTCGTAGCGACCGTTGGATAGAATCAGACTCATGTCTGACGCCCATCCTGCTTCTCGCTCCGCACGCGCACGGTCTCGCTACGGTTCCTCGTCCTCCTCTGCTCGCACGGGGAAATCCTGGACCAATCGGGCCCTAGTCCTGATTTTCCTGGGCATGCTGGTGGCGGCCGTCGTCTTTGGCGTGCAGTACGTGCGCAGCCAACAGAAAATTAACGCGGACATCTCCTATGTCACCCACGAGATTCTTTCCGACGATACCGCCCGCGTGTGGGTAGACATCACCCGCAACCGCGTGGAAGAGCCTGCCTATTGCATCGTGCAGGCTTTTGACTATTCCAAGGCAGAGGTGGGCCGCCGCGAAATTGCCGTGCCGGCTGGCGGCGAGGCCGCCCAGCGCGTCGCCGTGGACATCCCTACCAATCACCCTGCCGTCGCCGGTGGCGTCTACGGCTGCTCCGGAAATATCCCCTCCTACCTCGATACCAGCACCATGGATTCTGCGGGTGAGGCAAACGCCGAGTAAAAGCCCAGCTATGCTAGTATGTTGAGCGTTCTGAATGGGCCCCGCCACCTGCGCTTTTAGGCCCAGTCTTTAAGAAATAAAACCGTTCATCAGGAACCGTCAACGGAAGGTTGCACTATGGCTGAGCAGCAGAAGCAGTACATCACCCCGGAAACCAAGGCCAAGCTCGAGGCCGAGCTGCAGGCCCTCATCGACCACCGCCCGGTCGTCGCCGCGGAGATTAATGAGCGCCGCGAGGAGGGTGACCTAAAGGAGAACGCGGGTTACGACGCCGCCCGCGAAATGCAGGACCAGGAAGAGGCCCGCATCAAGCAGATCTCCGAGGTTCTGGCTAACTCCACCACCGAGCGCACCGCCGTCCAGGAAGGCGTCGCCCACATCGGTTCCGTCGTCCACGTCTACTACAACGGTGACAAGGAAGACCGCGAGACCTTCCTTATCGGTACCCGCGCTGCGGCATCGGATAACAAGGATCTGGAGACCTACTCCGAGCAGTCCCCGTTGGGTGCTGCCCTCCTGGGTGCTGCTGAGGGCGAAACCCGCGAGTACACCGCGCCGAACGGCAAGACCTTGTCGGTGACCGTGGTCTCCGCGGCGCCTTATGATTCCGCAAAGGCCGCAACTCCGCGCAAGTCCTAATTTATACTGCTCTTAGGTCATCGTTTTTCTGAGAAAGAGTTTTATCACATGAAGAAGTTCACTCGTTTCGCTGCCGCTGGTCTGGTTGTCTCCGCTGGACTCACCCTGGCCGCTTGCCACCCGCCGAGCGAGCAGGATTCCACTAAGAAGGTCGACACTGGCGCCACCTTCACCGGTGAGGCCCCGGGAGCTGGTGCATCCGAGTCCACCGCAGCAACGGCTGAGACTGAAGCCACGGCTGAGACCGAGGTTGCTCCGGCCGAGTACACCACCGCTCCGGTTCAGCAGTAGACTCACCGTCAGCTTAGAGCGAAAGCGGCGTCCCGATATTCGGGCGCCGCTTTCAGCGTTATGAGGTTATGAGAAAATCCCTCACCCCCAGTCCCCTAGTTTTCTTCCCGGGCCCACTCGCCGATGACCCCGGGCAGCACCGCGGGCGCTTCACCGAGGAGATCTCGGCGGTTCGGATCGCGCTCAACCTGCGTTGTGACGGATTTGATCCTCTTTTCGCTTTCACCGCCGCGGGCTGCGCCGCCCATCATGGGCATCATCCGCATCCCCGCGCCGCGGGTTTGTCCGCCGCCAGCCTTCGCGGTGCCCGCTCCCCCAGCGGCACCTACGACACTGTTTGTACCGCCAGCGTTACCGACACCACCGGCGCTGCCGGCGCCGACGCCGCCAACACCACCAGTGCCGCCGATCACTCCGCCTCCGGCCATACTGCCTCCGCTTAGCGACGCCCTTCCGTCCCTCTTCAGTCCAGTCCCCGCTACGGCCCCGGGTAGGCCACCGATAACCGGATGCGTACCCGTCTGCGGTCCACCGGGCGCAGTACCGAAGCCGCCCAGCCCCGCCGCGGCGGTCGTCGGATTCGCCGACATCTCCGGCAACCGGCCCAGCCCCCGGCCGCCGAGTCCAGCAACGCCCCCAGGCAGCGCGTTGCCGCGCGCATTCGCCAAGCCAACGGCGCCAAGCCCCTGCCCACCGACACCGCTGCCCAGACCTCCTAGCCCGCTCAAACCAGCACCAATGTTCGGCGCGCCAATCTGAGTTGCCGACGTCCCCGGAATACCAGCATGAGACGGGTTCAGTGTTCCTACGCCTGCGCTCGCGGCCGACGTGTTCACGTCCGCCGCACTAACGGGTGCCAACGAATCTCCGAAACCCAACTCGCTGAGGATCGTGCGTCCACGATCATGCAATGCGCTATGAAACTTCGCGATGTCACCAGCATCCATTCCAACGCTTTCAAGCCCCTGGATTTCACCGTCTGCAACGCCGAAGGAACCTGGCCCGACGGCGCCGCTTTCCATCGCCTCAGCAATCTGCTGCGGCCAGGCAACGCCTTCCGTAGTGTAGCGGGATCCATCACCTGCGACCGCGCCGAATTGGGTACTGACATCCCCACCACCGCTGGGTGGTGCCGCATCCATGAGCGCGTGCTGATAGGGCATGGCGGCAATAACCTGCTGTTGAAGCACGCCCTGCATATATCCCAACGCTGCCTGTTCTGCGGCCTCGCGTGCAACGGGATCTGGAATTGCTGCTACCTCGAAGGCCAAGGCGATTGCCTCTGGCTGCACATTCATCAGCTGCGCTTGGAAGCCGAAAAGCTTTTGTTGCATCACGTCCGCATTGGCAATGAAGTGTGTGCCCGCCTTCGCAACTTCACGAATCTTCTGGGCCGCTCGCGTGGTGGCTTCGCTATCATTCTCCGCCTCCAAGGACGCGGCCGAGTTCTCCAGCCCCGCAACGATATCGGCGACTTCTCCGCTCAAGGCTCCCCACCGCGCATTCGCTTCCGAGACATCCCAGAAACGGGTGCTGAACAAGTTGGATGCCAGTCCCATGATTGATGCACCGGTGTCAACGATGGGAACCGTAAACCCAAATGGGCTGTATCCCGGATCTGGTTGCGACACGATCGGCATCGCCTCCGCCGCGCCCCCGCCACCGGCGTCTGCGACATCCAGCCCTCTGCTGTTGAGCTCATCCTGTGATTCGAAGCCGGCGAGCTCGGTCTGGAGCGTTTCTGCTAACCATGCCAGTTGCGTGTTAAAGCCTTGCAATGAACGCTGGGCGGAACCTGGATCATGAGTAAGCACTCGTTCATGAATACCCCCAACCTCCTTTATTCCCGTAACAGGAGAAAACCCACTGTTAAGCGGAGAGTGCGCACTATCCGCGATACCCTTGAGCTGTGCCGATAGTCCATTTATTTCTGATAGTTGATTGAACAAGTTTGACAAGTTAATTTGCATATTTGTTCCTTTATGTAGCAAGCGTGTAAAGAATTTCTTCCCCTAGAGCGCAACGCTCTTCGTCCCCCTGAAATGCACCAAAACCGCTGAATTCGAGTACTAGGGTTCCCCTAACTGTCTCTAGATATACGGTGCAGAATAGCCGTCCAAAAGTAGGATCCTGGAGGGCAATAACTGGTAGTTTCTCCCCTTCATAAATCCTCCGGCCCCCAGATTGTCTTTCCAGTTGTTCAATACCAATATCCGTTACCCCCAACCCGACAAAGGCGGTCTGACCATCTGAGTTTTCAGCTTCAAACCCGCAGTGAGAAAAGCCGGATTCTCGTACGCTTGACTCCAAGCGCGTGACCAAACCTGCTTCTTCTAAATCAATCCCCGCAATTTCGCTACATGGATCAAACACCTGAAAACCAGGCTCCGTACGATCAAATTCACCAAGTGGCGGTAGTACCCCACCGCCCGCACGAGACTCACTGCTTGAAGCTTGAGACTCTCGCACCTTCGTGGCGGTGGCTTCAGCGACCCCCGAGTCCACTGAGCCACCGCCGGACATGTCGCCAGAAAAGTTGCTAAAGCCCCCCGAGTTATTACCATTGTCGCGAGCACTAAGGCCCAGCGGAGCTGCGCAGTTTGAAAGCACCCCTATACAAACCGCCACCAACGCAAGGCCCCCGATTCGCTTCATGGTTTCCCTTCAACCAACTTTTCTGACTATCAGAAGCCTCTCGCCAGAGCCAAGCTCAGCGAACGGCTTCTGCGACCAGAATGCACGAGAATGCGCAATATGTCGCGCCAACCCCACATAGCCCATTTTCAATGGGTTGCAAATAATGATGTATTAGATGCGAGTAATAAAAGGTTCATAAATAGGTGCTGGTCGTCGCCTGTAAGAATTGTGGGTGCGCGCCGTGAGACTCTTGTGCCTGCGCTGCCGATTATGACCATGCAGGTGCCCCCTAATTACAACACTGTTAACATTCGTTCGTCGTTTTTCACCCTGCAGGCACGACCCCATCGCGTGTTTCGGAAGTATGGACCAGATTCATCCTCACAGCAGTTCACAAAACCACCTATGACCTTGCATAAATTCCGCAGAGTAGGGTGACAAGCAATCGCAGAAAGTGATTCCAGGTCACACTCCATACCGCTGTCAAAGGTCACTCCGGAACACCGTGGACGGGATTCTTCATCCGTTTTTTGACTTGGGCGATCGAACATTTCTCCCAAGACAACGGTATCTTCTCGCCGATTTGCACTTTTTGCAAGGCTCGTTTCTTTCCTCTTCACGCCCCGCCGTATGTGGTGAGAAATTGCCAATTGAGGCACACAAATAATCGCAAGACCCCTGGCACACATGTACTAACAATGGGGAAGGCACTCTTCTCATGCCTAGGACATCGGCACCTATCGCGCAGCACTGAGCTCCTTGCTTCCCCACGGGGGTTGTAGTTGCAAGCGAACTGGACATAGAAAACCGGCGGCCGGCACCCAGAAGTCGTTGTGGGTGCCGGCCGCCGGTTCTTAAAGGCGGTGCCGAGGCTAGTCCCTGAAGTAGCTCAGCAGACGGAGAATCTCGGTGTAGAGCCAGACCAGGGTCACAGCCAAGCCGAGAGCGATGCCCCAAGCATACTGAGCCGGAGCGCCCTGGCGGATGAGACGGTCAGCCTGATCGAAGTCCGTCATGAAGGACAGGGACGCCAGCACGATGCAGACGAGGGAGAAGATGATGGCGAGCATGCCGCCATCACGCAGCGGGTTAAAGCCGAAGAAGATGGCACCCAGCAAGTTGCCCAGCGCCATCACAGCCACGCCGGCGATGAGGCCGAACATGATCTTGTTGAACTTCGGGGTGACCTTGACTGCACCGGTCTTGTAGACCATCAGCATGCCGATAAATACGCCAACGGTGCCCATGATGGCCTGGCCGATAAGCGCCATACCATCGGAGTTACCGAAGGATACGCCGGCAAACATGAGCGAGAATCCGCCCACGAAAAGGCCTTCAAACACTGCGTAGATCAACGTCACCGCAGCAGATCCGAACTTCTTACCAAACGTTGAGACCAGAACAGTAACGAAACCGCCCAGCGCACCAACCAAGGTAAGAATCATTGAGATGCCCGGGTTGATCAACTCACCAATAGCGAAGTTGAGTACGGCCATAACGATAATGACGCCCAAGGTGATGCCAGTCTTGGTCACGACATCATCAACCGTCAGCGGACGATCAGCGCTGCGGTTTTCTTGGCTGAATGGATTGTCACTCTGCCCGTAGGGATTACCCTGGGTCTGGCTTTGGCTGGACGAGAGGGAACTCATCACGGGGTTACTAGAACGCACGCGAATCCCGATTCCTTTCACAGTCTTTCTCTAAAAGCAGCCCCGGAGGGGGTGCCGTGTTTGTCATTTCACTGGGATCAACGTGCCCCATTGCTAGGAAGTTCCCAAAAATCCCAAAATTCGCAAAATTGTCCACACGTGCCAACGAAACGTCGGGAAGCACCGCTGCACTGCGGTAGCACACTGTGTCCTTGGCTAAGGACTGTGAGGTCTTCTCCCCGCTCCTCGTCCAAGGACGCTACGAAGAGGCTAGGGTTCTTTTCATTCACTATCACTTCAATGGAAGGCGGCAAGCAGCATGAAGAAATTTAGCCTTGCGGTTGCTGCTATTGCTTTTGCCCTCGGCAGTTGCAGCACCGGGCCCGCACCTGAACCAAGCCCAACGAGTACTAGCAACAACGAAACTGGGCCCGACGAGGCGCCACCAAGCACAAGCCCGTCCAGTACCTCCCCCGCAGACGCCTCCACATCCACGGAACCAGAGTCCCACGTGGAAGAGGCACAACCTGACCCAGAACTTCCCGCATCCGACGCTCCTGTAGCAGTAGAACAAGTACCCGCGGAACCCACCGTCGTGGAATGCCTTGAGGGCACCCCTGGCCCAGCACGATGGTCAGATGGCACAGTCTCCTACTCCCAATGGTGTTTCGACACCCGAGGCGGCGAGCAGTACCTCGAAAATGAGGGCCAGGCCGGACTAGAAGAAACTGAGGAATGCGTCGGCCCGGCGGCAACATGTGGATACGGCACTGCAGATAATGGCGCCCGTAACCCAACCTCGGGCGAAATCCAGACTTACCACGGCTGCCAAGACGGATACATTGATGACCCAGACCTGTGCTCCGCAGTAGAAGATACAGTCCGAGCTGCCGACCCAGACGGCTCCATCTATCAGTAGACAAACCCCGCATCACAACAACCGATCCCGACGCTGAAAGCACGGCCCGAATGCAGGGGCGGTACCGCTAGGGGCTTGTGAGTCAGAGACACAGTTCCAGCAAAACTGTGTTGTCTAGCGATTTTTTAGAGGGTTTTTAGGCTCTTCCGGTTTTGGAGTGCGTAGCGGG
>NZ_KV821980.1:857-1292 GCF_001815785.1 Corynebacterium sp. HMSC056F09 | reverse complement strand
CCCGAATTTTTTCTGTATTGTGGGTAACACCAAACAGACGAAAGGAATCACTTTCATGGACGAGAAGCTGCAAACCCTCCTTAACGAGCAGGTCATCAACGAGCACGGCGCAGCCCTGATTTACACCCAGCTGGCCTACGAGATGGACAACCTGTCCTTCCCGGGCATGCGCGATTGGTTCTTCAAGCAGGCAGAGGAAGAGCGCGAGCACGCACAGAAATTTGCTGAGCACCTGCTGGACCGCGGCTACCGCGTCGAGCTGGGGGATATCCAGGTCGGCTCCGTCAAGGCCGCCACCCCGCTCGATGCCTTTGAGGCCTCCCTCGCGCATGAGCAGAAGGTCTCGGAGCAGATCCGGGAGATCGCCCGCACCGCGGATGCCGCCGGGGATCTCGATTCCCGCGCCCTCATCAACTGGTTCCTCGAGGAGCAGGT
>NZ_KV821980.1:384-757 GCF_001815785.1 Corynebacterium sp. HMSC056F09 | reverse complement strand
GACACCAAACAAAACAAACAACTCAATACAGCGAAAGGAGACCGTTGAAGCATTACTACCGCTTCAACGGTCTCTTTCTTCGTTTTCAAGGTCGGCCCCAACGACACTGGGGGAGCGACCTCAAATCTCCTTGAGTACAACACCTAGGTCCATAAAGCTTTGGCACTATCTTTTCGGCACTTTCGGTGCTTTCCTCCTCGCGCTGATACTTTCTAGGAACTTATTTCAGCTACACTAATCAAAATGGTTGAATTAGCGTTCGGCGTTCCTGACTTGGCTCACGGTTAGGTGATGAAGGTCACCCTAGACATTGTGGCCTGGAGGTTTGGTGTTGTGGCGGTTATTTTTTCGGCACTAAGCGGGTATCGGCGGG
>NZ_KV821980.1:0-284 GCF_001815785.1 Corynebacterium sp. HMSC056F09 | reverse complement strand
GGCTCACGGTTAGGTGATGAAGGTCACCCTTGACATTGTGGCCTGGGGGTTTGGTGTTGTGGTGGTTGTTTTTTCGGCACTAAGCGGGTATCGGCGGGGGTAGCCGGTAGTCTGATTTTGTGAGTCCATACATTCGCACTGTCAAGACCGCTTCCGGGGCGACGGCAGTTCAGGTGGTGTGGTCTGAGCATCGAGGGTCGAAAAAGCTTCAACAGGTCGGATCAGGACCTGACTTAGGTCATGGGTGGGTGAGCAACGTCACTCTTGACACTGTTACCTGTTGG
>NZ_KV821979.1:0-201 GCF_001815785.1 Corynebacterium sp. HMSC056F09 | reverse complement strand
CGGCAGTGTGTACACCTCACAGGCATTTAGGGACCACTGCGCCAAGCTTGGTGTACGCCAATCCATGGGAGCAGTGGGAACGAGTGCCGATAATGCCCTGGCAGAATCATTTAACGCCACCCTAAAGCGTGAAGTTCTGCGAGATAGGAAAGTCTTTGACAATCCCATCAGCTGCCGCCAAGAAGTCTTCCGATGGTGCAT
>NZ_KV821978.1:0-273 GCF_001815785.1 Corynebacterium sp. HMSC056F09 | reverse complement strand
CAGCCTGTCTACTTGGGCTAGTTCCACACCCTGGTCCCAGGTCAGCGTTTTGGTGATGTTGCGTATTTTGCCGGTAGACTCTCGATTAACTTATCGACAGTCGTGGCGGAATCATGCACATCAAGTTTGCGGATCATGGTGTAGCGAGTACTGCGTTCCACGCAGTTCACAAGGGACGTTGTGCCTCCTTGCCCGATGATGAGATCGCCTTCCCAATGTCCTGGAATAGCACGGTCTTCAACACTGGCAGGGCGCTTGCTGATGCGGTAGTCC
>NZ_KV821977.1:0-1068 GCF_001815785.1 Corynebacterium sp. HMSC056F09 | reverse complement strand
CCAAGCCGACCGAGCCGACGGACGAGCCGAGCGCAAGTCCAACGACGACGGTGACGGTCACCACGACGGTCAATCCGTCTGAGCCCGAGCCATCCGAGGATCCCTCGGAGCCTCAGCCGACTTCTGAAACCCCAACGCCGACGCCTTCTGATAGTGGCACTACGACGGTAACTGTCACTGAGACAAAGGAGTCTCCGGAGCCGAAGCCGAGTGAGGAGCCAGAACCCTCTGGTACCGCAAAGCCGACGACGTCCAACACGGCTAAGCCGACCACCACGGTAACGGTGACTGAGGATCCGTCTCGTCCGAAGCCGTCGGAGGAGCCGACCACAGACAAGCCGAAGCCGTCAGAGGACCCGACTGTAACGGTGACTGTGACAGAGACCAAGGGCACGCCGGAACCGAAGCCGACCGACGAGTCGACGACTCCGTTGGTTCCGACTGAACCGACGGATCCGACTCAGCCGAACGAGCCAAATGAGCCGAACGAGCCAGGTGAGCCGGGAGAGCCGGGCAAGCCAGGTGAGCCTAACGAGCCTCGTATACCTGAGCTCGGTGGGTTGTGGCCGCTGCTCATTCCGCTGGTTCTTGTGCCGCCGGTCTTGAGTCACTTCTTCAAGCCGCCGCATGATCCTGCACTGCCGCAGAAGCCGTTTGAGCCGCTGAAGCCGCTGGATCCGAAGGCCCCGGCCCCTGGCGAGGCCCCGCAGCCGCAGGCACCAGGTGAGGCTCCGAATCAGCCGCAGGCACCAGGTGAGGCAGCACAGCCGAGTGCTGTGGAGTCCAACAACAATGCTCAGCCGAGCCAGAGCGACAATACCACTCGCTCTACTAGCTCGCCCTCGAGCACGAAGGACTCCAAGAAGAGCTCCTCTTCTAGAGCCCTGGCGAATACCGGTGCAAATATCCTGTGGCTACTTGCCGCAGCATGGGCACTGATTGCTGGAGCAGTACTGCTTCTGCGTCCTGGTCGCCGCAAGGAGTCCTAGTCCGCTAGGAAGCGTCAGGGCCGGGCTGGCCCTGAAGACACGGTTTACTGGCTCTTCCGGTTTTGGGGTGCGTAGCGGG
>NZ_KV821976.1:0-567 GCF_001815785.1 Corynebacterium sp. HMSC056F09 | reverse complement strand
CCACCAAAGTAGTCAAACGCTTGACGGTGGGCATCAAGCCAGGACTGTTGCCGCTGGTCAATACACGCACAGGCAAACAGCATTCCTGAATACGGCAGCGCGGCAACGAAAATGCTGACTTTCGCACCCGGTGTGCCCGCAGGGTCGTACAGGCACATCTTGGTCCCCGCCCAATCCACCTGCATCGTATGCCCTGGTGCATGGGTGATCCGGGCGGTAAGCCCGGCTGCATCGACATGGGAGGCAACCAACTGGCGGAATCGGTCGTAGCTGTAGTGACGCTGGCCCGGCTGGGCGGGGTTGGTGGTGTACCGAGCCCACAATACTTGCAGTGTTTGCTTCACACGCCCTGTGCGTGCTTTGACGACCGCGTCAAAGTCAATCGGGACGAACTCGCCTTGCCCGCTACTGCGCTTGTCAACGAATATCTCGTCCAGCTCGTCATTCGTCAGCGCCGCGACCTGCTGGGCAGTGGTTAGGCCAAGGCTTCGCAGCGCTTGGTTCGCTCGGGAAATCGCGCGGTGCGAGCACCCGAGTTGGTCTTCAATCTGGCGGTAAGAACGCTTC
>NZ_KV821975.1:74252-92081 GCF_001815785.1 Corynebacterium sp. HMSC056F09 | reverse complement strand
ACCGCTAGAAGTGTCCAAGACCTCCATGGACTCCGTGCCCAAAAAAGAGACCGGACTCCATACCCCAAGCCCTATGGACATAACAAAGAAACACTAGGGGGTAGACAATCAACAACTAATGAGTTATGGTCAACACACTTGCCCGATTGTCACCCAACTCACATTGGAAGGAATTTTTAATGCTCACCATAGACCTTGTCGAAGTGTGCTCAAAAGCTGACACCACTACTGAGTCCCCTGCGCTCTCCCAGTCTCCGGGAAATTGCGCCTCCTGCACAGGCTCCAATTCCCCAGGCCTGCCCTCAACCTCGTCAGCACCCACACCAACTGTTGACAAAGAGCTCGAAAGGCTCCTCGCCTAAATAGACATAAAATCTTCAGGCAGTCGGACTTACTTCCCCGTATTTCCGACCGCCTGTCCCGTTTTCGAACATCCAAAAGAGCGACATGCTTTTATCCACACCCTTTGAACTTCTCCAAGGCCCCACCCGGCAATATATTATCTCCCAATTCTCTATCAATAGAGTTGAAAAAGACCAAGCTTTACACTATGAACAAAGCCTCGAAGCGCTCAGGATCTCCCACAAAGACGTACTAAAAAGCACGGTAGAAGTGAATCTTGTATACATCGGGAATAAACTACCCGATGTTCCAAATATCTCGAACTTTATATCACTTTACTCCCCTAGCATGCAGTGGCCCCAAAGCAAAAACCGGCGAAAAGTCGTAGATTTTCTGATTTACGAGAAAGGTAATCCCCACCAGCTCACGGGCCGCGACAAAAATCGTCCTAATGTAACTTATTCCTTCGACCCACTCAAACGCTTTAGAAGTAGTATCAACTGGTTTCGGAGCGGGCGCCCATGTCCACTATGTTCCATTGCAATAGAAAGAAGTAGTGAACCAAAGGCAGAGGCTACCATTAAGAAAGCATTAAATTCAGCCAAGAATGATCCCCATAGGGGTAGCTCTAAAGAGCTAGAGGCAATCCAAACATTGAACATACTCAGTGCAATTACAGATGCAATAACACTTGGCCTGGCAATCAAGAATAATGATCCTCACGCAGCAGATACCCTTCGATACGCTGAGTTCCAAGATCTAACTAATGGGCTAGTACACACCGCTGTCCTCCCCACGGATCCAAAGTGTAATCATGAGGGATTCTATGGAAAATAAATACAGCAATGACGCAACAAGGTTACAGATTCGACGCTCTATACCGGCCATCGACCTCACTACCCTTAGGGCTGTACGAAGCCAACTATGTGCAGGAAATGCACTTACAATTGACAGTGGATTCGCAATTTCACCTCTAAGCGCGGCCTCCGCTAACCATTGGATCATGCGGCTTGGTGAGTTTGACTACGCACTGGACCTAGATAATTCCCAACCAATTGATCCCCCCACAAAAGACATCCACTCTCGCCAACCAAGTCTCACTAACGCAGACCGACATATCAATATAGAAGCTCGCTCACTGGAGCAAAGTGACCTTCATGCTATTTTAAACAACTGTTTCCTAAAGCCCCTGACTTCCCCAGAGATGAGCCGTCCATATGCCAGTGCCGGCAGTTTATATCCAGTACAGGTATTCATACTCGCCAGGCAGGGACGACAATGGGAACGCTTCCACCTACTACCATTAGCTCGCCGCTTGGAGAACCTAGGCCCAGTCCCATTTACAGAAATATTTAACTACGTTGGATGTGATGGACCGGTAGCTCTAGAACAGGTCGACCTAGTACTGGGATTCGGAATAATTCCCGAAATCTCAATAGCAAAATATCGACTTCGCGGTTACAAGTTCTCACTCATTGAGATTGGAGAAATGATCCAAGAAGTAACCAGGAACGCTGGTTCTATGAACTTCTCTACCAGACCATATGGGTATTTTGACGAACTTTCTATAGCAAACCTATGGGGATTAAATCCTGATGATATCTGGATTGAGCAACTCCAACTCCTCGCTAAGGAAGACTCATGAAAAGCCTACAATTCCGGTATTCACCTCTCTCGGACGAATCCATCGCTATTGCAGACGTCACAAATCTAGCATCAGGAATCGGATTCGGGGAGCCACAGAGCGAGCTACGCGCTACGGCAGAAGCACTCGAACGATTCTGGCAGAAACGGGGGCCAAGCGATCACGCGAAAATCTACAGTCTTTCGAACGCTTTCAACGATGATAAATTGATGGTTTCAGAGCAAGCACAGAATGTAACAGATTCATCCGGAACAGCAATACATCGCAGCCTTGAAAAGGCCATTGAATCTGCATGTCTCGAATTTATCGAAAGACAATCGTTAATTGCCCACTGGAGATTCTCAACCCATGGAGTAGAACTATCCATGAACAATCCAGCTGAAAATAATCACCCTTCAGAAACCTGGCGGATTTACGAAATATCAATATTTGAAGGCGTATACGTTTGCCTAGCATTATTTAGCTCACCTGCGAAAAGCACTCAGTACTCTGCCGGCGCTGCTTCGGGATTCCATCTTCAAAGTACTGCAGAGAAGGCGCTGAGAGAATGCCGCCAAGCAATTCTATCTATGCAAGACAACTTGTTTAGACGATTGACGGGACGCCCATTAATGGACTGCATACAAGACGAGTATCTCAAGGCAAATAAACCAAATACATCCGAAGAATGGAGTAATTCAACCGCACTGCGGATTACAATTCCTTCACAGCTACGACGAACACCTAATAACGCTTTAGAGCTGCTAGCGAATACAACAAACCCGCCACTAATGCTAGTAGATAGTCTTTCCTATGACGGTTCGCCTTGGTACATAGCCCGGCTTCTAAGCAACGACTGGCCCTCGGGACTGCAGGACGATAGACCTGGTGCATTAAAAACTCTAAGCACCTACCTTGGAAACGAATTCAGACCCGGGCCGGTCCCCTTCGGATAAATTCATCTGACATCACGATAATCACGAGTCATTTAAAAATGGATTCCGAATGCAACTTATACGACAAGTCATTACACAATCTTGGAAACTATCGCCTTGGAACAACTTTTTAGTCCTCGTCTCCATTGTAATCTCGTCAATTTCTACAGTTATTGCCCCGTATGTTCTCGGTGGTGGAGTCAACTCTCTCCTTAATAGTTCAAACAGGGAGGACTTCATTACAATTGGCCTACAGCTTTCTATACTCTATTCTCTGATTTGGTTTTTAGGAACATCCTCAAGATACATATTATTTCCAACGTATGGAACGATTGAGCAAAAGCTGCAGTCCGAGCGAATGGCCAGGTCTCTCACCGATAGCATCGATGCCAGCCCTAGCGCACGATCGCATGCTGATAATGGAGAGATCTCATTTGCCATTGATAGCGAGGCCTCCGCATATCGTGACACATTATCCAGCATCTACCTGTCTATATTGCCGGCAACCATTTCTTTAGCCTCCGGCATTTTCCTAGTCGTTATTGCCAGCACTTGGTTAGAAGGAATAATCCTCACAGCAGCCATTGTGACCTATTGTGCGGTCAGCTACCGGCTAATCCAAAGCCACCAGAACGCCCAGACAAAGTTTTTCAAAGAGAGCATGCGCAGTTTCGGCGTCCTAGGGAATTCTTTGTCCCTCTGGAAAGAAGCGACAGTGTTTTCTACCCAAGCATTTTTGGAATCTCGCTATAGAAAGGATCGAAGTACTGTAGAACGCGCTGGAGTCTATTCCTATACCATGACGCGGCGGCTGTATGTTGCCCAAGGAATCGTTTTAGCAATAACGATTTGTGTTCTCATTATAGCCATTATCCTTCGAACAAGTAATGGAGATGCGCAGGCAATCGGATCAATTATCTCGTCTACAGGAATCGCCATTGCAGCCATTACGCCTCTTCAATCCGTCGGATTTGGAGTGTCCACACTCGCTGTTTCAGTTTCCCATGCGAGTGAAGCAAGCGAAAAGATTCGCCCAACGGGGTTCGTCGCCGCAACAAGCCAAAACGTGGATTTGTGGAATGAGCAAATACTGCGTTTGTCTGACATGGCAGCTTCGGCACACCAGCGACATGAACAAAGACCAATCTGGGTTCTTGGTCCAAGCGGCTCAGGGAAAACGACGGTTTTGGAAGGGTTCCTAAATCTAAATGAGTATTCGTTACCCTTGCAACAAGAATCTTGTGAGATAAGGGAAAATTCAACGTATGCGCCTCAAAGCGCAAGCCTGTTACACGCCAACGCCATAGACAACGTTATTTTTGGCCGATCAATAGCCGTGTGCAAAGCTGACGAATTACTCACAGCAGTAGGACTACACGAGTTTTCTTCAACGGGCTGCAAGAAGAACTCCGATGTAGCGGGTGAAGACGGTGGGGCATCCGGTGGGGAAAAACAAAGAATCGCCTTGGCACGAGCATTGATCGCTAAGCCCGGGTCAATTGTGGTCCTCGATGAACCAACCAGTAGCTTAGACAAGAACTCACGGGCGTTGGTGTGGGACATTATTGAAGACCTTGCACGCGAAAAAACGATCATTGTTTCAACGCACGATGCTTCAGCACCTATTCATCAAGACGATACGGTGCTTCAATTGACCAATGCCAATGAAGCACCTTTATCAAAACCAAAGGAGTATCCCAGTGAAGCTTAGTTTCTCTTAATCGCTATCCGTAGACAGCGCCGCCACGAAGGCCTCCTGCGGCACGGACACGGAACCGATGGACTTCATGCGCTTCTTACCGGCCTTCTGCTTCTCCAGCAGCTTGCGCTTACGCGAGATATCGCCGCCGTAGCACTTGGCCAGCACGTCCTTGCGCATGGCGCGGATGTTCTCACGCGCGATGATCTTCGAACCGATGGCCGCCTGGACGGGCACCTCGAACTGCTGGCGTGGGATGAGCTCCTTGAGCTTCTTCGTCATCTTGTTGCCGTACCACTGCGCGGAATCTCGGTGCACGATGGCGGAGAAGGCATCCACCGGGTCACCGTTGAGGAGGATATCCACCTTCACCAGGTCCGCCAGCTGCTCGCCAGCCTCCTCGTAGTTGAGGGAAGCGTAGCCCTTGGTGCGGGACTTCAACATGTCGAAGAAGTCGAAGATGATTTCACCCAAGGGCATGGTGTAGCGCAGCTCCACGCGGTCCTCAGACAGGTAGTCCATGCCACCCATCTGACCGCGCTTGGACTGGCACAGCTCCATCGTCGAACCGACGAACTCCTCCGGCACGATGATGGTCATCTTCACGATCGGCTCGTAGACCTCACGCAGCTTGCCGCCGGGCCAGTCCGACGGGTTGTGCACCATGGACTCCTCGCCGTCCTCTGCCACCACGCGGTAGGTCACCGAAGGCGCAGTCGAAATCAGGTCCAAGCCAAACTCGCGCTCCAGACGGTCGCGCGTGATTTCCATGTGCAGCAGGCCCAGGAATCCGCAGCGGAAGCCGAAGCCCAGGGCGACGGAGGTCTCGGGCTCGAAGGTGAGGGAGGCGTCGTTAAGCTGCAGCTTCTCCAGCGCGTCACGCAGGTCCGGGAAGTCCGCCTGGGAGATCGGGAACAAGCCGGAGTACACCATAGGGTTCGGGTCGGCGTAGCCCTTGAGCGGCTCAGTAGCGCCATTCGACGCCCACGTAATCGTGTCACCGACCTTGGTCTCACGCACGTTCTTCACGCCGGTAATCAGGTAGCCCACCTCACCCGGGCCCAAGCCCTTGCACTTCTGCATGGTGGGGCTGACGATGCCCACCTCCAGCAGCTCGTGGTTGGTACCCGTGGCCATCATGGTGACCTTCTGGCGCGGGGTGAGTTTGCCGTCCATCATGCGGATGTAGGTCACCACGCCGCGGTAGGTGTCGTAGACGGAGTCGAAGACCATGGCACGGGCCGGGGCATCCTCGCCGAACTCGGACGTCGGTGCCGGAATGAGCTCCGCCACCTTATCCAGCAGCTCCGGCACGCCCTCGCCGGTCTTGCCGGACACGCGCAGCACCTCTTCCGGCTCGCAGCCGATGATGTGGGCAATCTCCAGGGCGTACTTCTCCGGGTCGGCCGCGGGCAGGTCGATCTTGTTCAGGACCGGGATGATCTCCAGGTCATTTTCCATGGCCAGGTAAAGGTTGGCCAGGGTTTGGGCTTCGATGCCTTGGGCTGCGTCGACAAGCAGGATGGCGCCCTCACACGCCTCCAGCGCGCGGGAAACCTCGTAGGTAAAGTCCACGTGGCCAGGGGTATCGATCATCTGCATGACGATCTCCTGGCCCTCGAACTCACCGGAGCGAGGAATCCAGGGCAAGCGCACGTTCTGCGCCTTAATGGTAATGCCGCGCTCGCGCTCGATATCCATGTTGTCGAGGTATTGGTCGCGCATATCACGCTCCTCCACCACCTGCGACAACTGCAGGATGCGATCAGCCAGCGTCGACTTGCCGTGGTCGATGTGGGCGATAATGCAAAAGTTTCGGATCTTGGACGGATCCGTAAACGTAGTGGCCGCGAAGTTTGTAGACATGTGTTTAGAATAGACGACATGTCTAGGTTGGCACGCATTCTCGGTATCGGAGGCCCTGAGCCTGTCGACGTCGGTCTCGAGCGCATCACCGAAGGCTTGGGGTTGAACCAGAATGATTCCGTAACGGAACCGCGCAAGGCCGCCGACATTCGCGTCGAGTGTGCCGCCGCCCACCCGCGCAGCGTCTTCTTCACCCCCGACATGGACGGGCAGGCAGACTCCGGCGAGGTTGTCTGGGTGTGGGCACCCTCGGATGGCAAGCAGTCCCCGCCGCGCGAGCGGGCCGTGCTCATTGTCTCGCGCACGCGCACCACCGTGCTGGGTCTGCTCATCTCCCCCAACCCGGGCCACGCGAACAAAGAGGAATGGCTCGATATCGGCACCGGCGAATGGGACGAATCCGGCCGGCAGTGCTGGGTGCGGATGGACCGCGTGTTGGAAATCTCCGAGGAACAATGCCGCCGACAGGGCACGCTCTTCCCGGAACGCCGCTTCGAGCGCATTGCCAACCGGCTGCGCTCGCGTTATCACTGGGCCTGATTTGGGGATTCGGTCCGAGCCCTGCTAAATTTTTTGGGATGCCGGGGCACGCTGGCGGTCAGGACCTTGGGTCCGCCTTCCTCGGTTGCACATTCCTACGACTCTAAGAGGTATAACGATGGCAAACATCAAGTCCAAGCAGAAGCGCATCCTGACCAACGAGAAGTCTCGTCAGCGCAACAAGTCCGTACGCTCCGCCGTGCGTACCGAGATCCGCAAGTTCCGTGAGGCCGTCGCCGCTGGTGACAAGGCTGCAGCCGAGAAGCAGCTGCGCGTTGCCTCCCGCGCACTGGACAAGTCCGTGTCTAAGGGCGTCTTCCACCGCAACACTGCGGCTAACAAGAAGTCCGGCATGGCCACCGCCTTCAACAAGATGGCCTAAATGAAACCGCTCCTGAAGTGGGTCGGGGGAAAGCGCCAGCTGCTACCCGCTATCCACTCCGTGCTGCCCGAGAGCTTCGATACTTATGTCGAGCCTTTCTTGGGCGGCGGAGCGGTTCTTTTTTCTTTGGCGCCCGAACGCGCCCGGGTCAATGACCTGAACACCGAGCTCATCACCGTCTACGAGGTGGTCCGCGATAACGTGGACGAGCTCATCGCCCTGTTAAAGGGCTATCCGAATGATTCGGATTTCTTCTACGAGATGCGCGCCCGCGACCGCGAGCCGGGTTTTGCGCACTTAAGCCCCGTTGAGCGTGCTGCCCGCACGATTTATTTGAATAAGACCTGCTACAACGGGCTTTATCGGGTGAATAACGCCGGCCAATTCAACGCCCCGTTTGGCCGCTATGCCAACCCGAAGATTTGCGATGAGCCCAATCTGCGTGCGGTTTCGGAGTACCTGTCCTCCCACGACGTGACGTTTTATAACGGCGACTACGCCGCGGTGGAGGCCAACGAGGGGGATTTCGTTTACTTCGACCCGCCCTACGATCCGGTCAACCCCACGAGCAATTTCACCGGCTACCAGTCGGGTGGTTTTGGCCGCGCGGACCAGATTCGTCTGAAGGAAACCTGCGACGACCTCAACGCCCGCGGGGTGAAGTTCCTGCTGTCGAATTCCGCGACGGACTTCATCAAGGAGCTGTACGCGGACTACCACATCGACATCGTGGGGGCCACGCGCGCGGTGAACTCCGTGGCCTCGAAGCGCGGCAAGGTCGATGAGGTGCTCGTGCGCAATTATGCTTAACGACGCCGCCTGGGACCTCGTTTACCCCCACATCGCCGCCGGCATCGCGGACCAGGGCTTTGCGGTATTGCCCGCCGCGAAGCTTAAGGAGCTATCGGGCCGCGAGCCGCGGTTGATGGCCAAGCATGACTTTTCGGCAGCGCGCCCCGAAGTGTTTCGAAAGCACGGTTTGTCCATGCTGCCGATTCGCCGCGATGCCTACCTGATTGGCCGCTTTGACCTGTACCAGCCTTTCCCGGAGCAGGCCGGGCCGCTGAAGTCGATGCCGGTTCCGAGCCACATCCAGTCCATTGACTTCGAGAACCTGACCTCGGAGGCCGCCGCACTCACCGCGGCGCACTTAAGCGGCATGCTCGATGATTTTCTGGGAGGGGAGCTGGTGCCCACGGTCAGCGGACGTATGTCGACGCTGACGCTGCCCATGCGCATCGGCGGGCGCGACGTGGTGGTCGACCGCGCCCAGATGGAGATCGATGCCGGCTTCGAATCCGCCAAGCACCTCGTGCTCGTGGAGGCGAAGAACCACCTCTCCCCCGACTTCAACATCCGCCAGCTCTACTTCCCTTTCCGCCGCTTCTCGCTGGCGTTGGAGAAGGAAGTGGTGCCGGTGTACTTGGTGTATTCCAACGGTATTTTCCACTTCTACCGCTACGCGTTTAGGCAGCCGGAGGATTTCCGCAGCATCGAGCTGGTGAGCGCGGCGCGCTATGTTTTGGGCGAGTCAGGCGTAACTGACGCGACGGTGCGCGCGGTGCTGGCGCGCACGCAGGTCGAAGACACGCGCGTACCTTTCCCCCAGGCGGACTCCTTTGCAAGGGTCATCAGCTTGCTGGAGAACCCTGTGGATAAGGCGGCGATGCCCGAGGAATTTGGTTTTACCCCGCGCCAGGCTGATTATTACAGCAACGCCGCCCGCTACCTAGGTCTGGCCAAGCTCAGCGGCACGCGCGATGAACGCAATCTCACCCTCGTCGAGGCCCTGGCCTCCCGCCCGGTGTTCCGGGACATGGTACAGCACGTCGTGGCTACCCGCCGAGCGGTGAATAAAGAAGAAGCACTGGTCTTCATGCGCGCGGCCCACCTGGGCCTGGGCGAGACGACTGTGCGCCGCCGATCCGCCACGGTCGCGGCGTGGTCGCAGTGGCTCGCGGAGCTACTCGAGCAGGCCTAGGCGGCCTGGATGCCGGCCCACACCAGAGCGCAGCCAGCCACCACGAAGAAGGCTCCGGAGCCGATGTCGATCCACGGGCCCGCGGCCAAGAGTCGTCGGCGAATCGCGCGGGTGGAAATGACCGTCGAGAGGACCACGAAGAGCAGGTAGCTCGACAACGACAAGCTCAGCACCAGCGCCACTGATACCCACACCGGCGGGTGCGGCGGCAGAAGCGGGGCGACCATAGCGGCGAGGAAAAGCACGATCTTTGGGTTAGACAGGTTGGTGGCCAAACCCGTGCGGAAAACCTTGCTCACCGAGCCCAAGCGGGCGGCGGCTTCCTCCTCATCAACGGGCGGCTGCTTGCGCAGCTCCAGCCCGGAGCGAATGGAGAGCACGCCCATAAACACCAGGAAACAGCCACCGATCACCTGAATCAGGGAGAGGACGCCGGGGAAGGCGGTGAGCAGGGCGGCCGCACCGAACACGGTCAGCGTGCACCAGAACAGCACGCCGACCTGGATGCCCGTCGCCGCCGCAATGGCGTGGCGGCGCGAGCGCGTGGCATAGCGCGTGACCAGGACGATGTCCGGGCCGGGCGCTGCCGCACCGACGAGATTCATCAGGAGGATGGCCGCAAACGCGGACCAGCTCATGACAGGCGCTCGAGGAGGTCCTCGCGGCCGAACATGCGGGCCGAGTCGAGGGCGTTGGGCTGGCCGGCGGAGGGGTCGGCGCCGGCGTCGAGGAGGGCGTCGATCACCGCGTCTTCTTTCTTAAAAATCGCTCCGGCCAATGGCGACTGGCCACGGTCGTTGAGGAGGTTGACGTCGGCCCCCGCCGCGGCGAGCTGGCGTACCAGCTCCGCATGGCCGTGGTAGGCGGCAAGCATAATGAAGGACTGCCCGTCCTGGTTCACCGTGTCCACGTTGACGCCCTGCTTGATGTACTCGAGCAGCGTGGCATCGCCGTTGCGGGCAAAGTCAAAAAGCTTGGTGGCAAAGTTCTGGATGTCATCCATGGAGGGTTAGTCTAGCGCGCCAGCTCCGCCACCCGTTTAACGGCCGCCTCGATGGCGAAGTCCTCGTCGCCGCCCTGGCCCTTGACCGCGGCATCCAGCTCCGCCATGAGGATGACGGCCTTGGTGATATTCTCCCCCGACCAGCGCCGCGCCACGGGCTGCGTGAGCTTTACCGCATAGGGCGCCATGCCGGTCTGGGAGGCCAGCGAGTACTGGTCACCGCGCGCGGAGTAGAGCCGCGCGATATTGCCCACCTTGTTAGCCAGCGCCGAGGCGATGGCCACGGGGCTCGCCCCTAACTGCAGTGCCCGACGACATGTGGAGACCGCCGCCTCCACGCGGCCAGCCACAGCAGCATCCGCAATATCCCAATTGGCCACCTCAGCCACGCCCACGTAATACGCGTGCACCGCCTCGCGGGTTACCTTGCCACCTGTGTCGAAGACCAGCTGCGAGATGGCGGAGGCGAGTTCGCGGAGGTCGGAGCCGACGCCGTCGAGAAGCGCCTGCACCACATCCGGGGTCGGTCGCACCCCGTGCGAGGCGAACTCACGGGTAGCCCACTGCGCGAGCTCGTTCGGGTAGAGGGAAAAAACCTCGTGTACCTCGGCCGTCTTGCGCAGCGCCGCGATGAGCTCCGGGGGCTTCTTCTTTTTCTTCAGCGTCTTCGCCGTCACCGAGTACATCAGAATGAGCGTGATGCCGGGCATGGGGTTAGTGCAGGCATCGAGGAGGATCTTCGTGACCTCCTTGCCTGCCCGCTCCACATCACTGATGACGATGACGCGGTCCTCCCCAAACAGGGAGGGGCTGGTCGCTTCCAGGATTTCGCCTTCGCTCACCTCGGAGGCCTTGAGCTTGGTTACTTCGCCGTGTTGGATACTCAGGCGGGCGCGCTCGGCCAGGAATTCGTCATCGCCGAGGATGAGGTGCACGGGGGCTGAAGACATACCTGTCATCTTAGCAACGCCGCGATGATCCACCCGCCGAGCAACAGGACCGCAATAGGGCCGGCGGCCACGGTGGTCACGGGCATCGAGGAGGCGACAAAGTGGATCCAATCCGCCAAGGGCTCAATGAGGATCACAAGCGGCCTGCCCAGCCCCACCTGCGCCAGGGCGGCGGCGATAAGCCCCACGACGGTGATGACCGGCACGACCGGAGCCACCAGCACGTTGGCGATGACAGAGACCACCGAGACCCGCCCGGACATCAGCGCGATGAGCGGCATGGTCACGATATCCGCGGCGATGGCCACGGCGAAGGCGCGGGCGACAATACCTGTGCCCAGCACGCGCAACAGCAGCGGGGTCAGCGCCACGATGCCGGCGGTCGCCGCCACGGAGAGCGCGAACCCAAAGCTGACCGCTAGGTCGCTGTCCGCCGCGAGCAGGAACAGCACGCCGAGGGAGAGCGCATGGAGCGGTTCCATCTTCGAGGAGTGGAGCACCGCCACCAAACCGGCCAGCCCAGCGACGGTGGCGCGCTGGACGGAGGGCTCCCACCCCACCAGCGCCACGAATAACGCCAACGCGCTTGCCGACGCCCCCACCCTCGCCCGCGGCCCCGGCACCACCAACGCGGCCGCGGTGCACACGATGGCGACGTTAGAGCCCGACACAGCACTCAAGTGCGACAGCCCGGTGTCGATGTAAAGCTGCTTGTCCTCGGGGCTTTGCAGGCTGGTATCGCCCAGCACCATGCCAGGGATAAGGCCGTTATCGCACACGGCGCGGAAGTTCTCCGCCACCGCGGCGGTCCAGCTATGGGCGTGCGCGGTGAGTTCGCCGCTGAAGACGGTCTGCCCTACCCCTACCCGGTCAGACGGACCGGGGTGACCGTGCACCGTGACAAGGGAGCCGCTGAAGGCCTCCGGTTTTTCCTTGAGGAAGACCGGCAGCTGCGCCGGGTAGCCGGGCACGCGCAAGCGCACCATCCACCCGGAGGCGGTCTGGGTGGGGTCGGCGGCAAGTTTTCCCGTCACCTCCGAACCAAAATGAAAGCCCGCCGCGCGCACCGAGCGCACATGCGCAAGGGTGGCAAAGATGGCCCCACTTGCCGCGCACAAGATGCCCTGGCCACGCCACTGCCCGCGCGCTAAAGCGAAGAGCACGAGCCCACCCAGCAGCCAGGGGTAGCCGAAAAGTACTGCGAGCGTGGCCAACCATGCGACCACCGCGGCGGGTACGAGCCGCAGTTCCCTCACGGCCGAACCTTGTCCTTGAGCTTCGCGAACTTCGCCGGTCCGATGCCGGAGACGTCCATGAGTTGCTCCACGGTGGTAAAGCTCCCGACTTCCTCGCGGTGCGCGATGATCGCCGCAGCCGTGGCCGGCCCGACCCCGGGAAGCTCAGTGAGCTCCTCCGCGGTGGCGGAGTTGAGGGAGATAGTGTCTTCGGCCGTGGCACCTGGGGCAGCGGGAGGAGCGCCGACGGTGATCTGTTCGCCGTCGTTAAGCTTCTGCGCCAGGTTGAGGTTGTCGGTGGGCACGCGCGGGCGTGCCACCTCAAGGGCGTCGTTGATGCGCGCGCCCGGTGCCAAGGTCACCAGGCCCGGCTGCTCGACGTCGCCCACGACGGAGACCACGATGTCGGCCGCCACCTCGCTGCTCGGTGCGGCCACCTCATAAGGGTTCTCCGCGCTGCGGCTCAGCCCCAGCCAGGCGAGGAGCGCGACGCCGGCTAGCCCGGCTACGACAAGCGCCAGCCAGGGTGGCACGCGCACGCGCGGAAAGTCGACGTTGAGCAGTTCTTCTTCCCCGGTGGGGCGGGTGAGGTCGCGGAGACGATCAGCAATGGCGTTCATGCCCGCGACGCTACGCAGCGCCCACACCCCCGTCGAGGGCTTAAGCCGCAGCCTGTGGATAACTTGTTGAAGACATCAACAACGTCTTTAGCTCGGCTCCGCCGTCAGCTAAAGACCGCGGAGACGCCGATGGCTCCGGGGCCGACGTGGACCGCGAGGACGTCGGTAAGCGGCACCAGCATGAAGGAGGAATCCGGCAACGCCAAGCGCAGTAGGTCCTCCAGCCGGCGGGCCGAGACCTTGTCCTCGTTGTACTGCACCACGATGAACGCCGGCTTGCCCTCCGCGCGGGAGGCCACCAGATCCACGAGCTTGGTAAAGGCCTTGGTTTGGGTGCGGGTCTTGCCCACCATCTCCAGCTTGCCGCCCGCAATCGCCATGATTGGCTTGGTGGCCAGCAGCGCGGTCGACAGCATCGCCGTGGCCGCGGACATGCGCCCGGAACGGCGCAGCTCCTCCGTCGAGCTGAGATAGACCAAGGTGTGCCCGCGCTCGAGGGTGTTGATGGCGGCGGCATAGCACTCGTCGAGTGAGGCGCCTTCCTGGGCAAGCTTCGCTGCGGCCATGGCAGCGGCACCCATGACCATGCCCGCGGTGCCGGAATCGATGACGCGCACGGTGTCGGGGAAAACGCCGGAGGCAGTCACCGCCGCCGACCACGTCGAGGACAGTTCCTTCGACAGGTGGATGGCTAGCACCCCGTCATCGCCGGAGCGCTCCATCTGACGGCCGTATAAAGCGGCCAATTCGAGGGCAGTCAGACCCGAGGTGGACAGCTCCGCGCCATCCTTGCCGTGGCTTTCCATGACGTGCAGGTCCACGACGCAGATGTCGAGCTCCTCGACGATATCCGCCGGCAACCCCGCGGCGGAATCGGTGACGACGCGAATCACTAGACGTCCGCCCCTGCACCACCAACGACAGCACCGCCCATATTCCAACCGTCAAAGTACCATTGGGCGCGGGCCACGTTCTCCGGGGTGAATTCCAGCGGGGAGAGCGGACGAGCGGCGTCGAACTCGGGCCGCGCGGTCAGCTGCGACCAATGGGTATTTTTCAGACCGGAAAGAATCCCGTACTGGTGGTGCTCAAGGCCCAAAAGGTGGCAGGTCAGCGCGGAAATGGCGCCGCCGTGCGCGACGACAAGCACCGCGCCTTCATCCCAGTCCGAGTGCTCCTGCATGAGCTCATCAATGACCGGGCGGGCGCGGTTGGCCACGTCAACGCGGCTTTCGCCCTGCGGCGGCGCCCAGGTGGGGTCGTGGCGCCACAGCGCACGCGCCCCGGGGTACTGCTCATCCACCTCGGCGGAGGTCATCCCCTGCCACTCCCCCAGGTGGGTTTCACGCAGGCGCTTATCGACGGACACCTCAAGGCCTAAGTGACGAGCGATGATCTCCGCGGTTTCGCGGGCACGGATGAGATCCGAGGCGACAACCGCGGTGATGCCTTTATTCTCGAGCAGATCAGCGGCAGCGCGCGCTTGGGAGTACCCTACGTCCGACAGCTCGGTGTCCAGGTGCCCCTGCATCCGTCCGGTGGCGTTGTACGTGGTTTGCCCGTGGCGGATGAGGAGGAGACGGCGGGTCATAATTCGTCATCTTCCGGCTCTGGCTGGGCCAGGGGAATCTCATCGATCGAGTCCACGTCGCGCGGGTTGACTTCATCAGACCACTCGCCGGGGCGTTCCGGGGTGTCCAGACCGGGGATGTCGAGAAGCGGGCAGTCGTGGTAGAGGCGATCCAGGCCGTAGAACTCGCGCTGATCGTTGCGCTGGACGTGGACCACGATGGGGCCATAATCGAGCAAGACCCAGCGGTTCTCGCGATTGCCTTCGCGGCGTTTGGGCTCAAAGCCCTGCTTGGTCAGCTCGTCCTCGACTTCCTCGACGATGGACGCCACCTGGCGCTCGGTATCGGCGGAGGCCAAGACGAAGACCTCGGTAATCGCCAGCACGTCGGAAACGTCAATAGCGGCAATGTTGGTGGCCAGCTTTTCATCCGCAGCCAAGGCGGCGGTTTCCGCCATCTGGCGTGCTTCATCAGTAATCGACATGACAATCCCTACACAAGTACTTTTCTCTTAAGAACTCTAGTCTTACACGACAAGGCGCATTTTCCTAGTCGAATTCCCCCCGCCTCTGCGCGGATACTACAGCGGTTTTCCGGGTGCGGGCTGTAGAGGTGATTCTTGGCGATGTATTGCACCACCCCATCCGGCACCAGGTACCACACCGGCTGGCCCTGCTCGGCGCGGGCGCGGCAATCGGTGGAGGAAATGGCCATGGCGGGAATCTCGATCAGCTCGATGTCGTCTTGGGAGCCCTCCGGCAACATGTCCTTGCGTAGCTCGTAGCCGGGGCGGGTCACGCCAACGAAGTGCGCCATCTCCAGCATCTCTTCCCAGTTCCGCCAGCTCATGATGGAAGCGACAGAATCCGCACCGGTAATGAAGTAGAGCTCGGCATCGGGGAAAAGCTCGCGCAAGTCCCGCAGCGTATCGATGGTGTAGGTGGGGCCCTCGCGGTCAATGTCTACGCGGGAGACGGTAAAGCGCGGGTTTGAAGCGGTGGCCACCATGGTCATCAGGTAGCGATGCTCGGCGGCGGTGACCTGCTTATCTGCCTTCTGCCAGGGCTGGCCGGTGGGCACAAAGACCACCGTATCGAGGCGGAAACGGTGGGCTACCTCGCTAGCAGCGACGAGGTGGCCATTGTGGATCGGATCGAAGGTGCCACCCATGATGCCGATGCGTTGTGGACTAGTCATGGCTGGTGAGTATACCGGCCACAGCATCAATGACCTGCACGTCCTGCTCGGTAGGCTCCCCCAGGAAGTAGGAGGCATGGCGCTTGGCCTTCGTGGCTAACGCTCGGTTGGCGGCTTCCGGGGAGAAGTCGCAGACGAAGTCACCGTCCAAGCAATAATCGACGGAGCGGTGCTCCGGTAGCCCGGCGCGGTTCTTGGTCCACGGTACTTGGTGGAGCGGATTGCCGAACGTCAGCACTGCATGCAGGCGCCCGGTATCAGCGAGGTAGCTTTGGGCGCTTGTCGCGACGAGCGCGCCCTGCGAGTAGCCGGCGGCCACCCAGCGCGGGCGGCAGCCGGTGGTGGCTTCATAGTCTTCGGCCACCTTTGGGGCGTTGCGGACACCGGTGCGCAGACTATCGACGGCCCCCAGCGTCACCGAATACGCCAAGTCCCCAATGGGGTGCTGCTGGAGGATCTCCAGGATTCGCCGCACGACGTCACGCGGGCTGAGGACCTCTCCCTCCTGCGCCAAGGGCGGCAGGTTCATGGCGGCGGGGTATGCCTCCGGGTCCAAAGCCAGAACATAAACGCCATCCATAGCGCCCGGGTGGCGCTGCTCGACCTGGTGAAACAGCGCAGCAAAGTTACGCCCCTCAAAGCCCGTGGATTCTGGCGCACGCGCGGAGTAGCACTGCGGGCCCACGTATTCGCCTTGCTCCTCGTTCTGATCCGAGCCGCGCGCGACAAGCACCGCGGTGTCGGGGCAGGTGTCGATACCGCCCGCCGAGGCCGCAGGAACGTTCAGGAGAAACGCTGCTGCGCCAAGCGCGGCACACATGCTAAGAGAAAGAGGCTTCACCCTTTCCTGTTTAGCGGAAACGAACGCTGTCTACCATGCGGCCGATGGAATCGTAGACCTGGTTATCCCACTCGTGGTAGGTGAAGAAGTACTGGCCGTGGGAGCCGCCAGTGGGCTTAGCGGCGTAGAGGGTATGGGCGGAGAGATCGCACACGGCATCGAGGGGCAGGCAGTAGTCCACGCGGTTGACGTTGGCGCGCATCTGCGGGAAGTGGCCCATCGGGCCGCCCGCACCCTGGGTCGCACCGACAACGGCCGGATCCCCGGCGCGGGTCAGCGGGTTGCCAAAGGTCACGACACCGGCGAGCTGGCCGCGGTGGGCTAGCTCCAGCTCGTGGTTGGACAGGACCATAGCACCTTGGGAGTAGCCGGACAGGATGTACTGCGGGTGGCAGCCGGTAGCGGCCTCGTAGTTGTTGATGGCGCTGGTCACGCCGCGCTTGCCGGTCTGTACGGAGTACATGAACTGGTTGATGGCGGAGACCGCGGTGTTGATGACCGGGTTGGCGTACTGTGCGGCTAGGCGCACCAAGTCGGCCGCGGTGGTGGGAAGCGACTCGTTCGGCACGGAATACTCCGGGTACGTCGCCGGATAGTATTGCGGCTCCAGCCCCAGCACGTAGACATCCTTCATCAGCGAGTTGCCACCGTGTGTTGCCTGATAGCGCGCTTCAGCGCCGTGCAACATAGCGCGAATGGATTCGCCTTCCCACCCATTGGAGGCTCGGCCACCCTGGTTGGAGTACTGCGTGGGATAGATCTGGCCGTTCTGGCCGGAGCCGCGCGCGGCGACGACGACCACGGCGGGGCACTGTTCGTCGGCATGCGCGGCGGGTGCAGATACGGTGTTCGGGACGATGAGGGCGGCCGCGGCCACGACGGCGGCGGCGACGGAGGAAGCAATGCGGGACAGCATGAGCGGAAGGCACCAATCAGTTCTTTGTTATTACCGCGCTTTAGAGTACCCAGTCCTGTCCCGCCGCGCAGCACGAACCCCACACAAGGCGAACAATCTACTCGAAAAGTTTTCGAGTAGGATGTTT